>CAZPLM010000035.1:0-13307 GCA_964587275.1 uncultured Muribaculaceae bacterium
GGCTTTGATGACATTGCTCACTTCTCAAGGGTTTTCAAGCAGATTTGCGGCATGACTCCTTCTCAATATCGTAAGCGTCCTGAATCATGATCACTGATAACAGTCGGTTAACAGTTTTATTTCAATAATTTCGCTCCCTTCAAATTAGGAAGTTGAGTTTTTGCATCTCCAACAACAACATATATCAGTTGATCATCTGCAAGACATTTTCCTGCAACCTCTTTTATTCGATCAACTGTAGCATTGTTTATTACATCTTCCTGTTTTTTCAGGTAATCATAAGGCAGATCATTCAGGAAACAGTTGTTCAAAATAGTGACAAGGTCAGCTATGGTCTCGAATGCAAATGCATCATTTCTGATCATTGCAGTCCTTGTCTGATCGAGCATTTCCTGAGAAAAATTATCAGAATAATTACTGAAAATCTCTTTAAAGAGAGCCACAGATTCTTTCGTTACACTTGACTGAACACTCGAAGATGCAGTGAAAAGGCCAAGTTCATTGTTAATGCCTGAATATGCACCGTAGGTGTATCCTCTTTCAAGGCGAAGAACATTGAAGAGCATTCCGTTTGAACCGCTTCCCAACTTGTAGTTAAACACATCAGCCAATTCATAATCAGGGTCACTGTATGAAGGAGCTGCGCCAATAACATATATTACAGACTGTCGTGCCTCAGGGTAATCAACAAAATAGAGTCCGCTTTCAGCCATCTTTCCTGATTTTGCCTCCGGTATCTTCACCTCACTCTTTGACCAGTCTGAAACAAGACCCTCAAGATCCCTTACACATTGGTCCATATCAATTTTTCCGGCTACAGAAAGAGCGGAGACATCAGGAGAAAGCTTTGCAAAACATTCTTTGATATCATCAAGAGTTATCCCGGAGATGCTCTGAGCTGTTCCATAAACAGGTTTTGCAAGAACGGATTCGCTTCCAAAGAAGAGCTCTTTCGCTTTCTTTCTTGCAATTGCAGAAGGATTCTGCTCATTCTGCCTGATTTCAGCCAGTGTCTGCATCTTAACCCTGTCAAGAGCATCCTGTTCGAATTTAGGCTGTGTAAGCATTTCATCGACAAGTGCAAGAAGCTTCCCTATATTTTTTGAAAGACATGAGCCCATAATCACAAGCGACTTACCATCCATAAGGACAATTACATTTCCCCCGAGAGAATAGACAGCCTGCTGGAAATCTTCTGCAGAGTGCAGCGCAGTCCCCTCCTTCATCATTTGAGCTGTAAGGTTAGCAACGCCCTCCTTTCCATCAGGATCAAGAAGCTGACCTCCCTTGATTGTAAGACTGAACTGAACAAGTGGAAGCTGATCTTTTGTAACGCCCTGAATCTTTAGTCCGTTAGCCAACTCCTTACTCCATACATTCGGCATAATTATCTCAGGTGTATTTTCAAGGAGTCCCGGTTCAACCGAACGGTCAATATTCGAAGGAGTACGGGTATAATCCTCATCAGCGATGGCTCCTGCTTTTGAAGTCATTTTTTGCGTTGCCGGAGATTCAATATCAACTGTTGCCGGGCTGGAGCCATTTAGTGCAAGCGAAACCTGACCCTTAGGAACCAAGCTGATACCCAGATAGTTCTTGCCTTTAATGTATTTCTCATAAACTCTCATTACATCTTCAGCTGTCACATTGTTGAATTTTGAGAGATCTCTGATGAATCTGTCAGGAGAACCGCCGAACTCGTTGCTGCTTGCCATCATCATGGCCTTGTACATATTATTTTGCAAAGAGCTGTAAGTAGAATATTCTTTTCTGTTCTTGAGCATTTGAAGTTCATCAGGATCGATCCCCTGCTGTTCAAATAGAGCGAATGCTCTGTTAACTGCCGAATACAGAGTGTCAAGATTTACATTTTCGTATGCATTGATATCTATTGCAAAAAGACCGGCACTCTCAAGAGATTCATTGTATGAATTCACTTCAGGAGCAAGATTAGCCTCAACAACAGACTTGTATAAAGGAGATTTTTTACTGCCTCCAAACAGATCTGCAAATATCTGAAGGGCAAACTCATCATCGTTGTATTCTTCTACCGTAGGATATGCAAGAAGCATATATGGCATATTTGCAAAAGGATCTTCATACTCTACCCTCTTTACAGAATCAAGTGTAATATTCCAAACCTTCGGCTTTTCAACAGGATGACTTGGAATCTCTGCAAAATACTTGGAAATCAACTCCTTTGCATTATCAATATCAAAGTCTCCGGAAAGAACAAGCGTAGCGTTTGAAGGGACATAATAGTTGGCGTAAAACTCTTTTACATCTTCTATCGTCGCAGAACTGATATCAGCCATTTTCCCAATCACGGCCCAACTGTAAGGATGTCCCTTTGGAAAAAGTTCTTCAGTCAATATGGATATCAACTGTCCGTAAGGAGCATTGTCAACCCCCTGTCTTTTCTCATTTAAAATGACATCTATCTCCCTTTCAAGTCCTGCCTGTGTAACGGTATTGATAAAATACCCCATTCTGTCAGACTCCATCCAGAGGATTTTTTCCAGGGCATCTCTCGGGACTACTTCATAATATACCGTGCCGTCAAAACTTGTTCCACCGTTAAAATCTCCGCCCAATTCACTGATTTTTTGAAAAAATGCATTACGCGGCAGATTTTCAGAACGCTGAAAAAGCATGTGCTCGAAGAAGTGCGCAAATCCTGTTTTGCCCTCTTTTTCACGTGCTGAACCTACATGAAACTGAATAGCCTGTGCTACTACGGGCGCTGAATGGTCCTCGTGGAGAACTACCTTTAATCCGTTTGGCAATGCATAAGCCTCATAGGAGAGATTTACCTCATCCTCCTGCCGGCCGCATCCGCTGATAAGAAAAACTGCAGCAAATATTGCTGCGAACCTCATTAAATTACTCATATTGTACCTTTGTGTTGATTGTGTTGATAATAATTATTTTATGCCTTAAATTTAATGTAAAAAATACTATTATCATAACTTGAATATTTAAATTTAGAATTCAAACAAATAAGCTTATATTTGTTAATTAATTAAATAAAAAAATCCGAAAATCATATAGATATGAAACAGGATCTCAATTATCTTCAACTTTTATCCAAGAGTTTCCCAAATATTCAGTCAGCCTGCACTGAAATAATCAATCTTGAAGCCATCCTCAACCTTCCGAAAGGAACCGAACATTTTGTTTCTGACCTTCATGGAGAATACGGCGCATTTCAGCATGTTCTAAGAAATGCCTCCGGAGTTATCAAAAATAAGGTGGAAGACCTTTTCGGCAATACTCTGATGGAAGAAGAACGTAAAGAGATCTGCACTCTTATCTACTATCCTGAACAGAAAATAAGAGTTGTAAAGCAAGTCAACAAAAATATCGATGAATGGTATAAAATCACCCTTATTCAGGTAATCAGGGTATGCCAGATGGTTTCATCAAAATATACACGTTCAAAAGTGCGCAAGGCTTTACCAAAAGAATATTCATACATTATTGAAGAACTTATGCATGAATCGCTCAGCGAGCCTAACAAATTGGAATACCTGAACGCAATTATTGCTACCATTATCTCCACAGGACGCGCAGAACACTTTATAACTGCCATCTGCTACGTGATACAGCGCCTGACCATAGATTCACTGCATATTCTCGGGGATGTTTACGACAGAGGTCCTAATGCTCACAAAATAATGGACACGATATGCGCCTACCACAATGTAGATATTCAGTGGGGCAACCATGATCTGATCTGGATGGGAGCTGCAGCCGGAAGTCCGGCGTGTATGGCAAATGTTGTGAGAATCAGCTTGAGATATGCAAACCTGTCAACACTTGAGAACGGCTACGGGATTAATCTCCTGCCTCTTGCCACATTCGCAATGGACACATACGGAGATGATCCATGCATCCAGTACAGGCCGAAAGCCGATACCAAAGACAATTATACTGAAAAGAGGCTGCAGTTGATTGCCAGAATGCATAAGGCCATTTCAATTATCCAGTTCAAACTTGAAGGAGCTTTGATCAAAAGAAGGCCGGAGTTTGGGATGGAAAGCAGGAATATGCTTCACCTTATCAACAGGGAAAAGGGCACCATCACTCTTAACGGACATGAATATGAGTTGAAAGACAACCTGTTTGAAACCGTGGACCCCAATGATCCTTATACACTCACAAAAGAGGAAAAAGAGGTGGTTGATGATCTGTTATATAACTTCACAAACAATCCTATTCTTGCGAAGCATATCAGGTTTTTCTATTCACACGGCTCATTTTATCTTGTCAGAAACGGGAATCTTCTTTTCCACGGCTCAATGCCAATGAATGCCGACGGCTCATTCAAAAAGGTGATAGTCGGAAAAGAGAGTTATTGCGGAAAAGAACTTTTTGACAGGATTGATACAATTGTAAGAAAGGCCTATTTTGCTGAAAAAGGCAGCAGAGAAAAATCTTATGCCCTCGACTATATGTGGTATTTATGGTGCGGCCCTGATGCTCCAGCATTTGACAAGGATAAGATGGCAACATTCGAAAGATATCATATCACAGACAAGTCTACTCACAAAGAGACCAACGGCAATTACAGTACTCTGAAAGACAAAGTCGATATTGTTGAAAAAATCCTTAAAGAATTTGGTGTCGAAGGCGAACACACTCATATCATCAATGGTCACGTCCCGGTAAAAACCGTCAAGGGTGAGACTCCGGTAAAAGCCGGAGGTCGACTTCTGGTGATTGACGGAGGTTACTCAAAAGCATACCAGCCTGAAACGGGAATTGCCGGATATACGTTAATTTACAACTCGCATGGTCTCTCACTCGTACAACATACGCCTTTCACATCAATTGAAGACGCAGTAAAGAAAGGAATTGACATTAAGTCTGAAAGACAACTTGTCGAGTATATTTCCAACAGGCGTCTTGTCAAGGATACCGATATAGGACTCGAACTGAAGAGGCAGAGCAACGAACTCAAAAAATTGCTTGCAGCATACAGAAAAGGAGTAATCAGACAGCAATAAGGCGAACACGACATTTGCAATAATATTTTTTTTTCTAACTTTGCACACGATATTTGTGTACTGAATGAAAAAAATATATATTTTCCTCCTGCTTGTAATGGCCTCTTATCAGGCATTCGCACAGGCAGATAAGCAACTTACAGTTATTGATACCGTCAATACAGCAGATAAATACATCAAGATAGTCCTGTATGATGACCACACATGGGATTACATTGATTTTGGAAGGCCTGTAATTGACGAAGCCACATTCTATGACAACTGGGATACGCTCAATATTTATTCATATAAAGATCTCTCTGTCTCATCTCTTCCTGATGAAACAGATCTGGCTCTTGTAGATTCACTCCATAATTACTTCCCCCCATACATAAAGGAAGTATATTCAGGTTTCAAGCCCCGCAGGTCAAGAAATCACAATGGCGTTGACCTTCCACTCAATACCGGAGATACAGTTAGAGCAGCATTTGACGGAGTCGTCAGAGTATCAGATTATTCAAAAAATACAGGAGGTTATGGCAACCTCATAATCATTCGTCATCCAAATGGACTTGAGACATATTACGGCCACCTCTCTAAACGCTTTGTCGATCAAAATGAGCCGGTTAAGGCTGGGGAAATCATTGGTCTAGGTGGAAGTACGGGACGCAGTACTGGTCCTCATCTTCACTTTGAAACACGTTATATGGGAAAGCCGTTTGATCCGGAAAGAATTATTGACTTCAAGACAGGTGCTCTACGCGATTCTGTTTTCTGTCTGAAAAAACATTATTTCAGCATCTATTCTCATTACGGACAGACAGATGATCAGTCAAAAGCAGCATCAGGCAGAGTTGTTCACAAGATCAGATCGGGTGATACCCTTGGCGGTCTTGCAGTTAAATACGGAACTTCAGTATCTGCCATTTGCAAGCTAAACGGCTTCACATCAAAGAAAGTTCTAAGAATAGGTCAGAATGTGATAGTCAGATAGAATCACTCTTCATCATCCTCTTCCATTGTAATAAATCTCTCTTCTCCGAAACATTTGAGGGCTCTTTCTATCAGATGCACGACATTATATTCTTCCTTGTTTCCATAGGTAAAGAGAAGTGATTCAAGATAAATAGTGAGAAGTATCCTTTCATCCCTTATCTCCAACTGGTCATCCTTGACTTCAAGGCCTTGAGCATCAAGAAATTCATGAAGTTTCCCTTCAAGGAAAATCTCTCCTTTATGGAAAATATTTATATAGAAGAGCACTTCCCCCTTTTCCATATAAACCGGTACGAATCCGCCGGGGAAACACATCGGAAAAACGCTCAAATCGCAGGATTGCGCAAGTAAAAAATAGAGAACTGAAATGGCTATCGGATTTCCACGCCTCGTAGAAAGAATGGTGGAAACTATACCGTTATTCTCATTTGTCATAAATGTATCGCACACTGAAAACTTATATCTGTTGTAAAAAATGTGATTAAAAATCTTCACATTTTCCACTCCTGTCTTGTCTTCAGACAACTCACTCATAATATCACTTACAATGGGAGTTACAAGATTATAGAAATAATCTCTTTCCAGACCGACAGTAAGAAGAGATGATATCAGATACGATCCTTCACAAAGGGAAAGATATCCATTTTGGGAAAAAGCCTTCAACTGATTGATCTTCAATTCTCCATTAAAGTAGAACAGTTTGTCCGATATCAGTTTCTGCTTCTTTTTTACCTTTTCATTGGCGAGCATTGTCTTCAGCTCATTGAGTACAGGTTCGCCTCTTTCAAGTATTTTTTTCTTTACTACATCCGAAACGACCTCATCCGGATCGTCAAACAACGAAACAAGATATGAAAGCTCCTGATCTGCCATGCTATTTAATCAATCTGTCAAGTGCGGTCTGTATCAATTTAAGCATGTGCGGCTTGTAATCAGGCTCGCTGTCCTTCAAATGCCTGTTGGCAATCACACAGCAGACTGTACCGGCTTCGTGTCCAAGAAGTGCAGAGAGACCGGTTATAGCTGAATTTTCCATTTCTATATTTGTCACGCGCAAATCTCCGTATCTGAAAGATTCCAGCCTCGGAATAAAGTCAGGAAATGTCAGACCAAGCCTGACGGATCTGCCCTGAGGGCCATAAAAGCCAGGTGCTGAAAGAGTTATTCCACTGATAAAATCCTCGAATCTCTTTGATATTTCATTGCCTGAACGGACAAAATATGGAGTCATCATCCTCTTGTTCCATCCAAAATGTTTCATAAATGCCTTTTCCATTCCTATATCACTCACTTTTTCCACGCCATCGTACCAGTTGAGCAATCCGTCACATCCGAGAGAAATCTTTGAATAGACAAAACTGCCCAAAGGAATATCAGGATGGATACCGCCACAGGTTCCGATTCTCAAAATCATAAGATGTTTTTTCTCGCTTTTCTCCGTTCTGGTTGCAAAATCAATATTGGCCAGAGCGTCAAGCTCAGTCATTACTATATCTATATTGTCCGTGCCGATACCGGTAGAAAGAGCTGTAATTCTGATACCCTGATATTTACCAGTAATCGCATGAAACTCCCTGGATGATTTATCGACCTCAATCGAACCCTTGTCGAAATATTGAGCAATCATAGGCACTCTCCCCTGATCACCAACAAGTATTACCCTGTCAGCCAGATCTTCTGGTAGTAAATGCAAATGAAATATCGACCCGTCTCCGTTTATGATTAATTCAGATTCTGCAATTCGTTTCATAATTGATATATTTGTTTAAAATCAAATATACAATATTTTTTCCTACTTTTGTCAAGTTATGTGGCAACGCTTTCAAACTTTACTTCTTCTTATTGTGGCCGGGCTTCTGTGTTCGATGCTCTGGTCAGAAATGTGCTTTACCCTCATCCCTGTGGACGGTTCCGATATAATGTCGAGGTTTTCAATAAAATTTCACGAACAGACTCAGTTTCTGATCTGCACTTTCATTACATTCGTACTTACACTGATTACCATTGGCTACTTCAAGGCACGTATATTACAGATAAGACTGTGTATAATGAACATGCTCATTCTCATTGGCTACCAGATATGGATCATCGTAGATTTCTTTAAATTGAAAGCTGTTTACACATTCAGGGTTGCAAACCTCTTCCCTTTCGTCTGCATTATATTGCTTCTTCTCGCCATCAGATATATCTGGAGAGATGAATCCATGTGCATTCTGAATGGAATGATACAAAAGGATGAGAAAAACAAAGGTCGAAAGAGAAAAAAAATCAATAATCAATAACTCTTTTCTTCACTGCAGTACTTCTTGATCACACTGTACGCATCATTGACCCCAAGTTCGCCTGCCTTACTTAAATCAAGACAACCTTTCTCCTTATCTTTAAGATAGATAAGCACAAGACCTCTGTTATAATATGCCTCACCAATGTAAGGGAAGAGACTTAAAGCCTTTGAGTATTGTGTAATAGCCTCAGGCAGATCATTCGACAGACAATATAAATTTCCAAGATTGTAATAGACATACGGGAAATCCGGATCAAGGGTAGCCGCCTTTGTCATATCGTGCAAGGCCATTGTATAGTCATACGTATGTGATTTATTGTCCTTCACCCTTGTTGTAGCTGTATTTGTATTATCAAGAGTCAGCACCTGCACATTATTGTCCATAGAAGAGATGAAGTCTATCATTTCAGCCTGAAGAGCGCCTCTGTTAATATAATAAAAGGCATTGTCGGGTTCTTTCAGTATCGCTTCATCATAGCAGACAAATGCAGTATTGAACTGTTTTCCCTCAGTCTCCAGCAACGCCTTTTCAAAAAGAACTTCGCTGTCTCTGCTGACACGGAGCTTTTTCTCGACTTCAACAAGTTTCTGCTGAACATCCACTCCGTATTTGTCCTTCCCTGAGGCAAAATTCATCTTTATATCGCATCGCTTCATGAAACTGTCCATTTTCGGATAATCAAATTTTTTGTTCAACAGCAATGATCCATCGTTTTCCGATAAAATATCACTCTGTGAACATTCAAAGCGGAAAAGAGGTTTAATATTAATATCAATATCCTTATACTGAAGCAGTTCATTATCAAAATTCTTTTTAGCAAAGTCCGCGTCAAGAGCCAAAAGCCTGTCATATTTCTTCGTTGTATCTGCAAATGCGTCATAGCCCTCTTCGGAAGAGGTCTTAACTTTATACTCCTGGATTTTTTCCTGGGCAATCTGATAGTCTTTTTTTGAAGAGGTATATTGTCCGAGCATCTGTTTTGCGTACGAGCGGTTCATATAGGCCTTTGCAAAATCAGGATAGAGATTGATTGCCTTCGAATAATCATCCATTGCCTCCCTGTATCTGTTCAGTTCGAGAAAAACAGCTGCCCTGTTGAAATATGCAAGTACGTTGTCAGGATTGATATTTATTACTCTGTCATAATCGTTCAGTGCATTCTCATAATCCCCGACCTGGGCATATATCAATGCCCGATTGTATAGAGTCAGCGCATTACCGGGGTCCTGTTCAAGTACCTTATCAAGGTCACGGATAGCTGCATTAATATCCTTACTGTCATATTCCAACAATGCTCTGTTAAAATAACCGAATGTATTGAGGGTATCAAGTCTAAGTGCTGTATTGAGATCCTCAATTGCCTCCGAACGTTTATCTTGAAGTGCATAAATCCTTGACCTCCTGATATATCCCTCAGCATCAAACTTATTCAGACTTATGGCCTTGTTATAATCGGACATTGCCTTAAGGGTATCTCCCAGATAGAGATAAGATGCGCCTCTGTTTAAATAGGCATCTTCCTCACGCGGCTCTTTTTTTATGAATCTGTCAAAGTCGCTTATCGCCTTTTCAAACTGTTGAGAAAGAAAGTATGTCACTCCTCTGCTGAAATAAAGGCCTGAATAACTTGGTCTCAAATCCACTGCCTCAGCGAGATCCTTTAATGCTTCATCGTATTTTCCGGTTCTGCTTAATGTAATGGCGCGATAATGATATGCTGGTGTATACAACGGATTCTTGCGAAGAGCTATATCAAAATCGCCTTCGGCTCCTGTAAAATCCCCGAGATTGTATTTGGCAATGCCTCTAAAAAAAAACGCTTCATAGCTTGTAGTGTCAAGCCTTGAAAGAATATTGAAATTATATATTGCCTGAGAATATTTTCCGTCAATGAGAGCATTTCGTCCCGCATAATAAAAATGGCCCGGGTCATATTGAGCCTTTGCCTGAGTCAGTGATAAAACTGCAAAAAACAGCAGGAAAATTATTTTTTTTCTCATTCGTTAAAACGATTCCTTCTAAACATTACAAAAATAGTCTAATTTTGCACTTTGTCGAAAAATTAATGAAGAAAACTGTTACTATACTATTGCTTTTCGTCTCCTTCTTTTCTCTCGGATCACAAAATTTGCTGGACTATGAGCAAATGATATACCAAAAGAAACAGGATGCGATACTTTCATACCTTGCAGATGACATGATGCAGGGACGGGCATCAGGGACAAGCGGCAAACAGATAGCGGAGCGCTTCATAATCGGCAAATTCAAAGAATTCGGTCTTAAACCGTATAACTGGAACTACACTCAGTCTTTTCGTTATCAGGACTCCATCGCCATACGAAATGTAGTCGGGATCATCCCTGCATCGGTAATATCAGATGAATACATAGTAATTTCAGCCCATTACGATCATCTCGGGGTTCTGAAAGGTGTCGTTTATAATGGTGCGGACGACAATGCTTCCGGAGTGACTGCACTTATCAATCTTGCAGAAATGTTTTCCACAATGCGCAAAAACGGGAAAGGGCCCGCAAAGAATTTGATTTTCGTGGCATTCGACGGAAAGGAACTGAGCATGGCCGGATCCGAGTATTTTGTGGCTCATCTTCAGGTGCCAAAGGAAAAGATTGTCTGCGATATCAACCTTGATATGCTTGGGACGGATCTTGTACCACTTGGGAATAATCCTGAATATCTGATTGTCCTCGGTAATGAAACTCTGAAAGAGAGAGAAAAAAACATCATCAACTATTGCAACGGGAAATACCGCTTCCAGCTTGATATCAGCTATACTTTTTACGGGAGCAGGGAATTCAGCAAACTGTTTTACAGACTTGGAGACCACTATTCATTTGCCAAAGCAGGTATCCCGGCACTGCTGTTCACTTCGGCATTTCACAACTATACCTATAAACCGACAGATGATGTTGAAATCATCAATTACGATATCTTAAAAAAGAGAACGCAACTGCTGTTCAACATCATCTATCGAATGTCCCTTGCAGGAAACAATTAGTCTTTCAGGAAATAATCAAGGCTCGTGACAACCCTGACAGTCTTGATATAAGGAGTATTCTCATCTCTGTCGGATATTGAAAACTGTCCCTGTGAAGCCTGTTTGATTTTGCCAAGCTTGCTCTTTGAGTCCTTTGCAAATTTCTCAGCAGAAGCTCTTGCGTTGGCGGTAGCCTCCTCAATCATCTCCGGTTTGATATTATTAAGTCCGGTAAACATAAATTGTGTCCTGTTTTCCCAGTCATTGCCGGTTGTTACAATACCCATATTCATCAACTGAGCCTGTTTGCCTATTAGATCTCTGACAACATCAACTTTCGTAGTATATACGGTTATCACTGTTTTTACGCTGTAATTGTAAGGCTTGTTGTTGTTATACTCCGTTCTCGTATCTGTAATGGACGGAGCGGAAATTGTTATTTCACTCTCTTCAATTCCGTTTTTCTGAAGGAAGTTGACGATAGTCGAGTTTTTCTGCTTTGTTTCACTATAGAGTGACTGAACGTCATTTCCGAGGACAAAATAACTGATGGGGTATATTGCTCTGTCGGCAGCAACCTCTTTTTCACAAAGACCTTTTACGCTGACTATTCTGTCGGCAGTTCTGAACTGCTTTATTCCAAGAAAAATAAATAATCCGAGGACAATCAGTCCGATCATTATGGGTGCTCCTAAATTAACTTGCTGATTTTTTGCATTTTTAACTTCTTGTTCCATGGCCGTTATTTTAATTAATTATATAATGCTTTTGACTGCAAATGTATGCATAAACCGTGCAACATTTATTATTATCTTTGTATTCTAAATCTTACTCATTAATATGAAACCCATAAAATTCCTTCTCACGCTATCGGCGCTGCTGCTTTTTTCCAATGCAATTTACTCACAAGCTCCAACTTTTACAATTAAAGTGGCTGAAAAAGACACCGTTTATTCACCTGTATATACTGTCGTATGCACGACTACACCCGGGAACACGGCTGTAATCAACGGGAAACAGGTCCCTGTCTACAAGACCGGAGCATTCGGGGCTGAGATCACCCTTCAGGAAGGTACGAATATTATTGAAATTGAGGTTTTCAACAAGTCCAAAAGAAGTATGAAGAGCATACGGGCATTCTATGCCAATGGATCAAAACCTGCCAGAAGCGAAACCACGACTATGGAAGAAGCCGTCAGGAAAGTACGCTACAATACTTTGGAACAATGCAACTTTAATATCAAATCACTTGAAGGAGCCTATTTGCAGTATACCGATGCGGATGACAGACTCGGAGGCACAAAGATAGGATATGTAGAAAAGGATATGGTGTTCAAGGTTGTCGGCGTCATTCACGGTCTGTATAAGGTTCAGTTGTCTGAAAACAGATATGCCTATCTGCCGGTTGAATATGCTGAGAAGACGGAAAGCGATAGAGTTACTGTCGATACAGGCACATGGCAGATTTCAAATGAAGGAAGATATGATGAAATTTCAATTGCAATGTCTGAGAGGGTGCCATATACCTCTTTTATCACATACGATCCTACCACAATCTGCATTGACCTGTATGGAGCTGAATGCAACAGTAACTGGATTGTACAAAAAAGAAATCTGGGCAGTATTGATTATGTCGATTACAGACAGATCGATTCGGATGTAATGAGAATCATCCTGAAACTGAAGAATAAATATTCATGGGGTTATGATATCAATTATGAGGGCGGCAGCCTGATGATCAGGGTAAAAAACGCTCCTGTCTCACTCTCGCTCAAAGGAATGGTAATCGGGGTTGATGCCGGCCACGGCGGTAAAAGCACCGGAGCTGTCAGTATTACAGGATTAGAGGAAAAGACGCTCAACCTCTCCATGGCTTACGAACTTAAGAGCCTTCTTGAAAAAAAAGGGGCAAAAGTCGTCCTCAGCCGTACTGATGACTCAGATCTTTCAATGGCTGAAAGAAAAAAGATTTTCAAAAATGCAGGTACTGATCTGGTGGTTTCAATCCATTGCAATGCGAGCGGTTCCATGATCAATCCAATG
>CAZPLM010000036.1:0-989 GCA_964587275.1 uncultured Muribaculaceae bacterium
CAAAACTTACCGCGGCAGGTTGTGCAGAACATATAAAAACCTTATACGGAACAGGATATAAATGGGAAGAATGAAAAGTTTGACAAAAAAAAGTTTATGGTGGTTTGTCGGATGTACAGTCATCATATTACTGATCTGTACGCCGTTATTTTACTTCCTCACCAGGCAGTATTATGCAGAAGAGATGGTGGACATGATAGAAAGCATGCAACTCGGACAGATAATTCCTCCTTCAGATCTGGAGCAGGACATCATGGCCGGCGTAATGATTCAATTTGCATTAATTGTTCTTGTATTAAGTATTGCATCCGTAATAGCCATGCGCTTTGTATCCCGGCGTCTGTGGACACCATTTTACGACGCATTGCGCAAAACAGAAAAATTTGATCTGGAAGGTGATATCCCGCAATTTACAGACACTGATGTAACCGAATTTGCCGCGCTTAACCATTCACTTACAGAATTAATGCGCCGCAACCATGACACCTTTCAGAGCCAGAAAGAATTTACACAAAACGCATCTCATGAACTGCAGACACCCCTCGCTGTCATTCAGAGCAAACTCGATCTTCTTATGCAGGAAGACATGAACCGTCTGCAACTGAATCTGGTACAGGATATCTATGCATCATGCAACCGTATGTCACGACTCAATCGCAATCTGCTTTTACTTGCAAAAATTGACAATGATCAATTTATTACAGATGAGACTGTCGATATGTACAACTTACTGAATAAAAGTATTGCCATGAGCAGAGATCTCTATCAAAGAGTCAATATCACCTGCGACATAGATCATAACTGCTCCATACATGCCAATGACGCTTTAACTGAGATTATGGTAAATAATCTTTTAGTTAATGCATTACGCAATACCCCGCCGGAAGGGAACATAGACATCAGATGTTCACAGGATCAATTGGAAATCACAAATACCGCAGTTTGTGGAGCATTGGACAAAGAACATATATTCGATCGTTTCAACCACA
>CAZPLM010000036.1:999-13168 GCA_964587275.1 uncultured Muribaculaceae bacterium
ATCAGACAATCACTGCGGCAACGGCATCGGGATGTCCATTGTAAAAGCCGTCTGTGACTACCACGGGTGGACAATAAATTATTCTTTCTTTCAAAATATGCATCGGTTTACTGTCTTATTTGAGCATCGATCTTAATTAATATCTTCCAAATTTCTACAAAATCGTAAAATAGTTTTGTCGCAATTAACGACAAATTATTAATTACGATGAAGAAAGTTTCTATTTTATTATTCTACATGCTGCTTTGTTTAAGTACCGGTTTCGCTCAAAATGGCAAAGGAAGTATAAAAGGCACTATCATAGAAAAAAACAGCCACAATCCAATCGAATATGCAACTGTAGCTCTACGTAACAGTTCAACCCACGACATTCTTACAGGGGTTATAACCGATTCTCTCGGCAGATTTTCACTTGATGGCATCAAATACGGTTCGTATGATATACAGTGCAGTTTTATAGGATATTCTACCTACACTTCAACTGTTTTTACGCTCAATGCAAATTTACGTTCCATTGATTTAGGAACAATCTATCTGGATGGCACAGCACAGGTACTCGATAATGCGATTGTCTCTACACATCGTTCTACCTATATGCAATCTATTGATAAAAAGATATTCAATGTCGGTTCCGATATTACAGGCACTTCCGGGGCGGCAAGCGACCTGTTACAGCATATACCATCCTTGCAGGTTGATATTGAAGGTAATGTTGCTCTGCGCGGAAATGAAAATGTACAGGTACTTATAGATGGAAAACCTTCTGTAATAATGCGCGGGTCAAATCGCGGAACTATACTTCAACAACTTCCGGCTGCCTCTATTGAGCGTATCGAGGTTATTACAAATCCCTCTGCACAGTTCAAGCCTGACGGGACTTCGGGCATCATCAATCTTATAATGAAAAAACAGCATATTGCAGGATTGGACGGTAACATACAGGCCAATGCAGGTAATAATGGTCGTTACAACGGAGGTCTGTCAATCGGCTGGAATACTGAAAAATTCAGTATAAACGGATCATACGGCTATCGTGCCGACCGACGCGACCGCTGGACAGATAATGAACGCACGCTTACAGACGCCACAACAAACAGACAAACTCATGTTATACAAAATACTGTCAGTAAAGCACCGTCAAGTTCACATATAGGAACTCTTGGCATTCAGTGGAGACCTTCCGGAAAAGATGAATTCGAGATAAGCGGCAACTACACATATATGACATTCCCTCGGACAGAAGACAACCACATGCTGCAACAGAGCGGTTCTCTTACAGAAAAAGATTATATCAGACATCGCTTTGACAACGAGCGCCAAAAGGAAGCAGAGGGTATGGCAGCCTACACCCATACTTTTCGCGAGGGGCATAAACTATTGGTTGATTACACATACGCCATTCAGGACGAGGTGGAAAATAATCATTATACAAACATTTACACAGTCCCTTCTTCTCCTGAAACTGCTGACAATACGCTAATTAAACAGCGCAATAATGAAAATCTGATACGGATCATCTATTCCAACCGTATTGATGATCGTAATACTGTTGTGGCAGGCTATGAGGCCGAACTTGATAAAAGTAATATGCGCTACTATGCTGAAGATCTGGTCAACTCAATTTGGGTAAAGAACGGAGAAAAGAGCAACGATTTCCTCTTTAATGAGCAAGTACATTCACTCTATGGCACATGGGAGCATACTTTTGACAGGTTTTCATTTATGGTCGGTGCACGCGGCGAACAATCTCACATTATCTCCAACTTGTTGACTCTGTCGAAAAAGGTAAGCGACAACTATTTTATGTTCTATCCGACTTTACACACCTCATATAAAGCAGGCACAAACACCGAATTCCAATTGAATTATTCATTACGTGTCAACCGCCCTGAAGGAGATGACCTGAATCCTTTCCCCGAATATCAGGACCCCTACAATATCAAGGCAGGTAATCCATATCTCAAACCTGAGAAAATTCACTCAATCGAGTTTGGATGGCAATATAAACGAGGCGCAACGACATTTATCGCAACACCATATTATCGATACACATTCAATAAGATGACAGTAATAACGAGAGTACTGGAGGACGGTGTCATGCAAACAACCAAAGAAAACATGTCCTCAAGCAGCGCTGCCGGTGCGGAAATAATACTGAATTCAGCTATAGGACAGTGGTGTAACTTTAATATCAACTCTAACCTTTATTACAACTCCATAGATGCCACAGACTTAGGTTACTCTGCTCGCAAAAGCGCTTTCGCATGGTATATCTCTTCCAATACTAACTTCACTCTCTGTAAAAACATTATGGTACAGCTCAACACTCGTTACAATGCTGCTGAACTTACTCCGCAGGGAAAAAAACAGAGCACCTGGATTATGAATATTGGAGCACGTTACGACCTTCCAAAGCATAATATCTCCTTTACCGCTACCTGCTCAGATGTATTTGATTCTTACAAGAGCGTATTAATTGTTGATACGCCAACTATTCAGCAACGAATAGAAAAACGTCGCACCCCACGTACTTTATATATTGGTGTCAGTTATCGATTCGGACATAACGAGAATAAACGGCACAACAATGATATTAAATACGATGAGTCGCTATAGCCATTGCCCGATGCCGGATTTATCTTATTTGCCAAACACTTCGACTGCTGTGCGCATCTGATCTACTATGTGTACGCCAAACGGACAGCGTGTCTCGCATTGTCCGCATTCAATACACTCTGAAGCATGATGATCGAGCAAATCATAATGATCACGCACTGTTTCAGGGACAGCCTCCTGAGTGACAGCAAGATTTAGAAATTTATTGACATCAGCTATGTTAATACCCGAAGTACATGGAGCACAGTGACCGCAATACATACAATGGCCTTCCCAGGTATATTTGTCCATTCCTGCCATCACCGAAGCATAATCTCTTTGGGTGGCAGTAGCATCACACCATTCAAGCGCATCCTGTATCTCTTTCTGACTTCTGAAACCGCACATGACAGCAGCAACAGCAGGACGCGTAAGAGCGTACTCTACACATTGAACCGCAGTAAATGATTTTTTAAAAGGAGAATTTTCCTCACTCAATAAATCGCCTCCGCCGAAGGCCTTCATCACATCTATCGCAACTCCAAGACGTTCACAAAGTTCATACAGTTCTTCGCGATCTTTGTCAATATTATGAAGTTTATGACCGTAACTTTCATCAGCCCAGAGATCTTCCACATTCTCTCCTGCAGGCTGCATATCGTAGCACGGATTAATTGAAAAAAGAAGAACATCAATAAGTCCCGTATTCACAGCCATTTTGGCAATTTTCGGGTTATGGCTGCTAATACCAATATGGCGAATCTTTCCATCTTGCATATACTGTTGAGCCAGTTTAATTATGTCGCCGTCAAAGACAGAATGAAAATCAGCCTCATCATCGATATAATGAATCATCCCTACATCTATATAGTTAGTATCAAGGCGATGGAGCAGATCGTCAAATGCAGTTATTGTTTTTCCTACATCACGCGTGCGCAGATACTGTCCATCCTCCCATGTTGAGCAGAGATGTCCCTGAATAATAAATTTATCTCGTCTACCAGCCAGAGCTTTTCCAATATTTGTGCGTAATGAGGGGTTGGACACATAAATATCGATAAAGTTGATCCCGTTTTTCTCTGCAAACTCAAAATCGGAAACCACTTCCTGCGCAGTCTTGTTCATAAATCCTTCGCATCCCAGCGCAATTGCGCTTACCAAAATGTTTGTGCGACCTAACTTCCTATATCTCATATCTATAATTATTATCTTATAAAATCTGTCCCAATCCTTTCTTCTTCTTCCGGAAATCCATATTTTTCCTTTCCCAATGCTATACTTTTAATCAAGAATGCCATATTGCGTCCCAATACACGCATAACCTGCAGGCCCTCTTCATCTTTCTGCACATCAGAAGGCATTTGTGAAATGGAGAAAAAACGATTGATATCATCAAAAGTAGTAACTGTACCTGCACGACGTGCTGAGGCAACAGCTGCACCTACTTTCAGACGTTTTGAGAATGATGTCGAGTAGAAAAGGCGGTCAAGAAATGATTTCAATCCGCCGGCAAGCCCGGCATAATATACCGGCGAGCCGAAAACAATTCCGTCTGCTTCTTCAAATTTTGGTGCGACTTCATTAACGATGTCGTTAAAAACACATTTACCGTTTTGTTTACAATTATTACATCCTATACATCCTCTAACTTCTTTATTACCTGCTTGAATAATTTCAGTAGAAATACCATTTTCTTCTAAAGTTTTTGCTACTTCACAAAGTGCTGTGTATGTACATCCCTTTGCATTTGGGCTGCCGTTGATTAATAATACTTTCATAATGATATATGTTGATTCAATTTTACAAAAATACAATAATTCAGAGGGATGCGAGACACCTTATTACGGATTTTTGTACCATTTTCACGGATAATCAAAAAAAGCCCAAATCTGACAGGCAGACTTGGGCTTCATTTATTTCACTGTTATTTTTACTTTTTCTTCCTGTATCCGCATTTCGGACAAACTCCATCAGCGTTCAAGGCAATGCCGCAAAGAGGACATCTTTCGATATGTTTCTTTGTTTCAAACTCTTGTGATGCACAATTTACTCCACTGCTAAATGTAAGTTTTGCGATATTAAGCTTGTCTTTAAGAAGCTCATAGACGATTTTTATCATTCCCTCAACAGTCATTGTCTCTTTTGTTACTACAAGACGTGAATCAGGATAAGCTGTTGCAAGTTCTGTTTTAAACGCCTCACCTTTCATTTTGTTTTGAGGATGTCCGTTTTTAATACCCTGTGCTTCATAAACTTTTAAAATAGCCGGTAAAAGCGGATCGTCTTCACGCAGAATAAGTGCATGATCAAAGTTCTTCAGTACATCCCATGCTGTTTTTTGAATTTCGTTACAAGGATAGACCATATTAACACCTTCGTTAATACTGTCTTCAACTTCAATTGTTAAAATCCCCGTGTGTCCGTGCAGATATTGTGCTTCACCCTGGAAACCATAAAATCTGTGAGCATACTGTAAATCAAATTTTGTAATACTTCTCATAATTGTGTTTATTTAATAATTGGTAATTTTATTCTTTAGCGACCGTTATCTGAATTGAAACTTTTTTAACTGTCTGACTGTCTCCTGCCATGCTCATATATTTTTCTTTTATCATTTTTGTCAGCTCTGCATCATCAAAGTCCACAATCTCACCCGTTTCACTGAAAATATGATGATGTTCTGAAGGAGTAATATCAAAAAGAGTCCTTCCCTCCGGATTATATAACTTTGACAGCAGTCCGACCTCACAAAAAGATTCCAGAATACGGTAAACCGTTGAAATGTTCATATCAGGGCTTTCGGTCTGCACAAACTGTACAATATCATCAATTGAGGCATGTTTATACTTCTGCATAGCCTGGTAAACCAGCCTTCTTTGCGGAGTAGCTTTTAATCCTGCAGCCTTGATTTTCTTTCTGATTTCCATCTTCAACTATATTTTCAACAAAGTAAATGCAAATTATTCGCATTTGCAAATATTTTGCAAATAATTTTTACAATCAGAGCAATATTTTTCATAGTCGGCAACAAAACAGCCCCTATTTGTCGCCAGCTTGCGTTTTTTTTGCCTTCCGGCAACAAAACAGCCCCTTTTTGTCGCCAGCAACAGTGTTATCACATATTATAATAAAAAATCAGGACAAATACAGAGATTTGTCCTGACTCAACATGTTATAATACTATGACTTATTATAATTATCTCGAAGAGAAAATAGTCTTTAGCTCAAATTCCTTCTTTGCCGGTGGCAAACATGAATGAGAGTCGCAGCACTGGTATTCAACGGAAACTTTTATTACACCTTCATCGGCGCCATCAATCGGATAGATGAAGGTATTATCTCCAATATATTGTGTAGTGCCACTGTTGTTATAAAATACAGGAGCAGGGAGTTTGACATTGTCTAACTTTTTATAGCCATCAGGTAAAGTAATGTTAATTTTAGTCGCAATAAATGGATCCGACTCAGATACTTGTCCATAAATATGAAAACCTGATTGCACCTTTATTCTTACAACCAAATACTGATGCGCTCCCGGCGCAGATATAAAAGAGGCTCCTATTGCAACAGGTTCATTTGGAGAAGTCTCCGGCAGGACAACATTGTTCTTCGCAGAAAATAGTGCCTTCGCCTCATAACTATTGCCTTGAGATTGAGGATCGTTATTATTTACCATAAAATACCATCCTCCTGCCTGTGTGAAGAAAATTTTATCTTTATTGGTATCAAACCAGTTTCGCCAATCTGCTGCTTTTGTAAATGTGCAAAGAGTATATCTGTCGAGAATTCTTTTAGCCTTATCATAGTTATCTTGCGCTTCAACATCTGATTTACTGGCTTTTTCGCCGATTTCAAGCATGGAAATAGCTTTATCGAGCAAACGTATATCTGTATTCGGAATTCCAAAACTCTTGACATCCTCATCAAGCACTAAGTTGTAAAACATTCTTCCGCCGAAAAGATATGGAGTATTGTCTGAAAGATATTTGTGGTATGCATCCGTATCCGTCCCGAATGTATCAAAGGTGTCATTCCCCATCTGATCTTTCAGGTATTCCTCATAAGGCTGCACAGGAACAGTAGAATAATCATATTGCAAGGTCATTTCATCACGTTCGCTAATTTTTTCACCATTGCTTTTCCTTTCTGCTATTTGTTTCTGATCTTCACGCATACTTGCATAGAATTCCTCATACATTTTTGCGGTTTCGTCATAAGACTCCTTTGAGGTTAAATATACTTTCTCTTTTATATATTCTTTTGTTGCCACAAGGTCCAGATACTTGCGTGCAATTATTCTTTGCCCTTTTAGACCTGCAGTATATACTACAGCATTTGCAAATACAGCTTTTGCCTCTTCAGTCATATATTTAGGTGAAGCGGAAAATCCCCAGAAAAAGAAATTTCCATGTCTTCCGATAGCCACAGCATCCAATGTCTTTGCACAGACACCGCTTGAGATCATTTCAGCATCAGGAGAATCGCAAAATCCCCATGGTCTTGAAACCATTCCTACTCTGAAGCCCCTGTCGGTTATGTATCCTTTTGTCTGAACTTTCCACATTGTGAGAGTATCCGGCATCTCTCCATCATAAAAGTATTTATAATGATATGCGTCCTCAGGTGTTGGTTTATCAACTATGGTTAGTTTTGTTTTATACGGTCCTTTAAATATCGGGTGTTCAACATTAAAATGATGGGCATCAGCATCAAGGCATAAACAATACCAATCAGTCTTTGTACCAATAGCTCTGCCATATTCTTCACCCATATCTGCTAATAAAATTGCCGGGTAATTAAAATCGTCCGGAATACAGCGAGGACGATATGATTCAACAATTGAAATTCCATTATCGCCTCTACGCAACTTTGATGGGGAAAGCGCAGGCGCCTCACCGTCAAAAATAGTAACATCATAATCGGCAGACATTTCAGGCTTATAATCCATCCCGTTAATCGCCTTCACTCCTGAAAAATATTTTTTCAGATACTGTTCAAAAGCGGCTGTTCTCTCTTTGACACCCTGATCAAGTTTTTCTTTAGATACTTCTTCACCAAATGTTTCAAAGTCTGTACTTCCTCCCACATAGAGAACTTTTAGTTGCTGCTTTTGCTGAGCAAAGCCTGTACAAGAAATAACAGCCAGTACTATTAACGTTAAAATTTTTTTCATATAGGAATTATTATTTTAATATTTCACCAAGCTTTGCGTACAACTCCTCACCACGCAGGTCTCTTGCAATGATAATCCCCTCTTTGTCTATCAGAACCGTTGAAGGCACGCCTGTTATAGCATATAAATCAGCACAAAGACATCCCCACCCCTTAAGATCTGACATATGTTTCCATGGTAGCTGAAGTGTCTCAATAGCTTTTACCCAGGCTGCTTTATTTGAATCGAATGAAACGCCGACTATTTCAAATCCTTTATCCTTATATGCCTCATAAGCAGCTTTTACATTTGGCATCTCTGCTCTGCATGGACCACACCATGAAGCCCAAAAATCAATAAGCACATATTTATCTTTCCCCACATAATCGGACAACTTTACTTCATTCCCGTTCTGATCCTTCATTGAAAAATCTAAATACTTTTGTCCAACTGCCGTCCGCTCCAAAGTAACTATTCTGTCAACAATGGATTTGTATTCCGGAAGTTGTTTTGTCCTCTCGTTTGCGTTCGCAATCAACTCCTTTTGAGCCTCTAGAGAATGAGCCATAACTCCTGCATTATAAAGCATAGACCATGCAGCCGGATTATTGATATTATCCTTAACAAAAGTATTTTCCAAATTGAAATAAGACTCCCTTACTTCTTCTAATTCATTTTGTAAAACGGCATACTCTTCTTTTGTCATAATAGTAGTATCCTGCATATACGACTGTTGTTTATTAATTATCAGATGAAGTTTATCACCTAAAAAATCATGCTTACTATTATATACCTGATATACATCATTCAGTTCAGAACCTGAAACCACTGTATGTCTATCAACATCTGTAACCACAGAAAGATCTTTATTCTCAAGCACTACAGTTATCATTATCACATTATCTCTGTCATTGTCCTTTAAAATATAAATAGAACAGTAATCAGGTTCTGTGACAGAACCTTGAAAAGAATATGTACCATTGGTAATGATAGTTGAATCTTTTACAGGCTGAGTTGTCGCATCAGCCATATTCCATCTTTCATATTTATAGACCTTTGCTCCTTCAAATTCAGGAAGATCTATCCTCCCCCTTATAGTATAGTGATTGTCGCTAAAAGCGCTTAGACAAAGAAATGCTGCAAAGAAGGCCGCAAAAACAAGTAAATTACGTAATGTTTTCATTTTTGTTAATGTTGTTTTATTATAGTTACACACCTCAGAACCAAAACACCCTAAAATAGCAAACCGGAGTTTATGCTTTATATTCATTTTGAAGCATAAACTCCGGTTAAAAAACTCTAAAACCTAATGAAGTATCTCTACTGTTCTAATTATTCTCTCAGCGCCTCAGGCTGAATTTTACAGTTATTCATTGTTTATAACCTTTTCAACCGCCTCCATTACTGAGTCACCTCTTAAATGTTTGGCAACAATTGTCCCATCCGGGCCAAATAAAATAATTTGCGGGATGCCGTTAATACCATACAATATGGTAGGCTGACATACTTTTGGCTCTCCACAATCGATAATTTGAGGCCAAGGCATTTTTTCATCTTCAATAGCCTTCACAGTTGCATCATGTTTATCCCATACTGCAACACTCAGACAGTCAAATTTATCACCATGAAATTTTTCGTAAACTGTTTTAATGTTTTGGATTTCGCCCCTGCATGGTCCGCACCAACTTGCCCAGAAATCCACTAATACA
This sequence comes from uncultured Muribaculaceae bacterium, assembly GCA_964587275.1. Classification (GTDB taxonomy): domain Bacteria; phylum Bacteroidota; class Bacteroidia; order Bacteroidales; family UBA932; genus CAZPLM01. The sequence continues at coordinate 10,456 of CAZPLM010000036.1, forward strand.
TACTTGACTATCACTATAATTGCTTTACAGATTTGAAGGCGATTAACTAAATTGTTTTACACTACCTTCTCGTTCAACTAAGTTGCTTTACAGAAATGGTTCGTTGAACTAAACCATTTGACAGATTTGTCGCATTTGACTGATTTGCTTTACAGCTAAATTGCGCAGATGTATATGTGTATGCATCTCCAACTGAGTACAAAATTACACATTTTCGAGCAACCCAAGTCATGATAGGTCTTTTTTTCAGTAACTTTGTAATACGAAGCTGAAGAGGACACAGGCTCTGCTGAGGAGCAACCTGCTAGCAATAAGCTTCTGCACTACACTGAAATAGTGTTTGGCGAGGACTTCATCAATGTTGTTCTCGCCATTTTATTTCAGGAAGTGCCCATGGCTAAAAAAACCTATCCATCTGCAATAGCAGGGCGAGGATTCCATGTGTTACGCCAGAGTTTTTTCTGTGGTCCAGTTTGCCCATGGGCAATTTCCGGCGTTTGCATTCCAATACTTCTATGTGGTCGCTGTGTATTGTAGAATGGGATTATACGACACAATTCTGTTTTACAATCAGCACGTGTGGAAATAACCATTTTATAAAGCCATTCAATCTTGATTATGTCATTAGCTCGTTCTGCTATGGCATTTTCCAATGGGTCGCCACTTTGAGTCATGCTGATAGATATATTGTGTTTTTTAAGCTCTGCTACGTATGCATCACTACAGTATTGGCAACCTCTATCTGAATGATGTATTAATTGGCTTGCCGTTTCTTCATCAATAGTGGCTAAGGCCATTTTCAATGCTTCAAGAGGGTATATCGTTTCTAATGTAGAACCTAGAGCCCAACCAACAATTTTATGTGAATAAGCATCTGTAATAAGGGATAGATAGCAGACGCCTTCTTGTGTTTCCACATATGTTATATCGCTGACCCATATTTCGTTAGGACGAATTGGAATTATTCCCTTGATGAGATTTTCATACTTGTGATAATGGTGTCCAGAATCCGTAGTCTTATATTTTCTACGTCGCTTTATCTGCACCATAAGTTTATTACGTCGCAGTATTTCAATAAATGCATCACAACCTGGCATACATCCTGTTTCTTCAAACATTTGCTTAATGATGATATATAATTTTGTGCAACCAAGTCCAGGATTATCATTACGATACTCTGTAGCTTTTTCCACTATTAACGGTTCTAAGGCATTTTCGGTAAAATCGTCACCATCCTTATGACAATAGAATGATTGTCTACTATAACCAAACAGTCCAGTGAGAGTACCCAGAGAAAACTTTGGATACTCCACGTGGAGTAGACTTACTGTTTGGTGCCAGATTTTTTTCTTATTGGAATATTAAAAGCTTCTTCGGCAAGACCAATCATCTTATCATAGGCTTTTGCACGAAGTTCTTCTAACTCAGCCTTTTTATTTGCTTGTTTTAAGGCTGCCTTCAACTCTCGAATCTGGTCATCTTTGCTCTTATTTGCCATATCATCATCGATTTGTGGCTGCAAAGTTACTACTTCATTCTGAGAGACATACTTTCCTATCCAAGAATACACACTATTAACTGAGGAAATCTGATATTTTTTCACGATTTCCTCTGGGGTTGTTTCACCACGAAGTATTTCAAATACAAATTGCATTCGATCTTCATCTTCTAACACATACTTCGTTTCTTCCCTTTCTGTCCAAAGATATTTGCCTGTCTCTGGATTAATGGTGCAGTCTTGGACCTTAATTTTCTTTGTTTTCATTGACACTTTAATATTGTGCCCCTAAAGTGTCAAGTTTTTCTAGTTCAAGTCATATTAGTTTTTTCTATCAGGTGCCACATCTATACTATATGTTTTATTTACGGGAGGGAAACAGATTGTATTGTCACAGCACTGATATTCTACATTAAGTTCTATTTTATCACCAAATTTCCCATTAAAAGGAATTTGATATACAGCCTCATTGGGAAAAACGGTTGTTCCACTCTGGTTAAAAAATTGAGGTGCGGTAAAGGTCATGTTTCCGGCAGCGCTGGCTCCTTCCGGATATTTTACATCAACTTTTGTAGCTATATAAAGGTCTACAGAAGCTACATTTGAGTAGATGTGATAACCGTTCTGAATAGCAAATTTTACAGTAAGCAACCATGAGCCATCTCTCATAAAGGTTGTACTGTATGTTACAGCTACAGGGGTATCGTCATTAGTCTCTCCTTTTTTAACTTCATCCGCTATGTCTCTTTTAGTCTTCCCTAAATAGTCGTTTATACCAGGTTCTCTGCTGTTTACAAGATATACCCATCCGGCAGATTCGCTGAAGAATAAATTATTGCAATTATCGTTATACCATTTTCTCCACTGCGAAGGGTTGGCAAAATAAGCCAAAGTATATCTTTGTAGAATTGATTTTGCTTCATCTCTTGATATTTCTTTAGATTTTCCTTCAAGTACCTCGATAGCTTTGTTTAAAATCTCCTTATTGTTATTTGCAATACCAAGTTTCTTAGCGGCCTCATCAATCAGCAAATTATATCCATTGGCATAAAAATAGTCATAATTATCGTCGTAATACTTATAATATTTCTCAGTATCATCTCCGTAAAGATTATACAATTTTTGATCAGTTTGGCGCAAATATTCATCGTATGATAACTCTGGTAACTCCTGATAATTCAAATAGAATTGGTCTATCTGCGTTAGTTTTTCACT
>CAZPLM010000037.1:0-2136 GCA_964587275.1 uncultured Muribaculaceae bacterium
AGCTCCTTTTGAAACCTGAAGGATAACGGGCGACTTAGTCTCGACACAAGCCTGGATGATAGCCTGCATCTGCTCCATGTTATTAAAATTAAAAGCAGGAATTGCATACCCGCCTTTTACTGCCTTTTTAAACAACTCTCTTGAATTGACAAGGCCCAAAGATTTAAATGAAGTCATAATATAATTATATTTAGAATATTAAAATAGATACCTGTCAGGATACTATCAAAAACTGTGCAAAGTTAATCAAATTGAGAAGCAATAAAAATAGAGACATCAATTATTATTTGTAATTTTGTAAAATAAACAATCGGAGTATGTTATCAAAGAAAGTAATCATCTTTTCTGCCCCGTCCGGATCAGGGAAAAGCACCATTGTCAACCATTTATTAAAATTATATCCTCAGTTGGAATTTTCAGTTTCCGCCACATCGCGCGCTCCGAGAGGTAATGAACAGAATGGCAAAGAATACTACTTTTTCACTGCCAAAGAGTTCGAAAAGAAGATTTCAGATGGCAAATTCGTCGAATATGAAGAGGTCTACAAAGGCTCTTACTACGGCACTTTAAAATCAGAGCTTGACCGCATCTGGAGCAAGGGACATATCATTCTTTTCGATGTAGATGTCAAAGGAGGAATAAACCTAAAAAAATATTTTGGAGATGACGCCCTGTCAGTCTTTATAAAGGTACCATCTGTCGAAGTCCTCAGAGAGAGGCTCGTCAAGAGGGGAACAGATACTCCTGAAGCAATAGAAAAAAGAGTTTCAAAAGCTGAGGAAGAGATGCAATATGCACCTCAGTTCGACCGCATACTTATCAATGACGATTTGGCAGTATGCCTGAAAGATGCTGAAAAACTGATGAAATAATGAAGACGGCTGCTCTATACTTCGGCTCTTTCAACCCTATTCACATAGGTCACCTTGAAATTGCAAAATATCTGCTTGACTGCAGCAATGTTGACAGAGTCAGCCTCATAGTTTCACCACAGAATCCATGCAAGGACTCTTCTGTAATTCCACCGGAAGAACGATTAAAAAATGCCGTAGAAGCAGTTAAAAAATGTGATCTGAAGATTGATGTTTCAGATATAGAATTTCGTCTCGGAACTCCCTGTTATACAGTTAATACTCTCAATTGGTTCAGGACAAACGAGCCGGAATGGCAACATATCTTAGTTATGGGTTCCGACAACATTCTTTCTATCACAAAATGGTACAAATGGCGGGAAATCATATCTGATTATGAAATTTGGGTATATCCTCGCAATGGATATGAAGCGGAAGAGAGTTGCAAAAAACTGAATTCAGAAATATCCGGGGCCAGGATCAAACTCCTTGACGCACCCCTATACGACATCTCATCCACAATGATCAGGGAGATGGAAGAACGCGGCGAGGATGTCAGCAAATTCTGCAACATCTCAAAAAATGAATTAATAAAAACCAACAAATTAATACAAAGCAAAATGTTAGCAAATCAATGGAAACAAAACGCCATCGGCGTTATGGACAAGATCGAATCAACCCAGATGGAACAAATCAAAAAGGTGGCTGAAGTAATGGCCGACAGCATTCAGGCAGGCCGCTGGGTCCATACATTCGGATGCGGACACGCCAATCTTCCAATAGAAGAGATGTATCCGCGCATCGGAGGATTTGTGGGATTTCACCCTCTTTGCGAACTTCCTCTTACATTCTTTACTCATATTGTCGGCGAAATGGGAATAGAACAATTCCTTTTCCTTGAAAGAACCGAGGGATACGGACAGGCAATAATGAGCAGCTGGAACTTTGACAAGAGAGACTGTGTATGGATTTTCTCGCACACCGGGATCAACGCCTGCAACATTGATGTAGCTCTTGAAGCAAAACGAAGAGGAATGAAAGTCATTGTTTACGGTTCCGCAAACGAGACAGGAGATAAAAAGCCACGTCATTCAGGCGGCAAAAATCTCTTCCAGATAGCCGATTACGTCGTTGATTCATGCTGTCCTCTCCAGGATGCATCTGTCACTCTGGAACACCATCAGGATAAAATAGGTCCGCTCTCTACAATGGCCTTTATCACCACGGTATGGATGACCATCTGCACAGTTGCGGAAATACTTGAAAAACGAGGCGTCAAACTGTA
>CAZPLM010000037.1:2146-12804 GCA_964587275.1 uncultured Muribaculaceae bacterium
AGACACAACTGCACACGAAAGGCTTGAAGAAGCATTGAATGAATACAAAAAAAGAGTAGCCGGAGTATAAAATGACCTCTAAATACGATATTACCACTGCAAAGTGGGGAAATGTCAGGAAGAATGGCAGATACGATCTGGCCATTCTTCCATGGGGTTCCACCGAACCTCATAATATGCACTTGCCCTATTGCACAGATATGCTTACCACACAGGCAATTGCTTTTATGGTTGCCGAGAATGCCGCAGAAAGAGGAATTAAACTGATGGTCCTTCCGGGCATTCCGTTAGGATCACAGAACCCGGGCCAGATAGAACTTCCGTTTTGCATCCACGCCTCTCAAGCCACTCAAGCTGCCATTCTCAGAGACACAGTACATTCCCTCAAAATGCAGAAGATAAACAGGCTGATGATTATGAGCGGGCACGGAGGCAACATCTTCAAAGGAATGATAAGAGACATCATGATCGACAATCCTGATTTTATTATTTGCCATAATGAATGGTTCTCTATTGTTCCGCGACAGGGCTACTTCGAAGAAAAGGATGATGACCACGCAGGAGAACTTGAAACCTCTGTCATGATGCATTTATATCCCGAGCTTGTTGATATGTCTCTTGCCGGTGACGGAGCATTCAAACGCTTCGCAATAGATGGGCTCAACAGTAAAATCGGATGGGTGCCAAGAGACTGGTCCAGGACCACACGTGATACCGGAGTTGGCAATCCAAAGAGTGCAAACGCTGAAAAGGGCGCAAGTTATATCGAAGCCGTGGTACCTGAAATTGTGGATTTTGTCTGCGATTTTGCAAAAAAGGATCTTTATTGATTTTAAATGATTATAACCGATTATAAACGGTTAATCTATGAAACATTATAGCTTTATCCTGCTCACGACGCTATTTGCCGTGATATTTATCGTTACAGGCTGTTCAAAAGAGCAGTTATCGCCCGAAAATGGCGACAAAACAGAGACAGAGGACAATTCGCCTATGCCGACTGCTGTTTCCGGACGAATTGCAGCAGCCTATGTAACCTATTACGGCTCATCTATTCCTGACCCGACATATATCACTAATATATTTTATGCTTATGCCGAATTATATGTCGTTAACGGTAAATATCAGGGTTTCAGGCTTCAGGGTGAAGAATCACGATTTGCATCAATCGTTGCATTAAAAAAGACAAACCCTTCACTGCAAATCTCACTCTCATTTACTCATACGATTGCAAATTCCGACAACTCTCAGGGCGGTGGTTTTTCTTCTCTGGCGGCAAGCGATGAATACCGCAGGGCCTTCGCAGAAGACTGCCTTGAATTTATCCAAAAATGGGGAATTGACGGCATTGACATCGACTGGGAGTTTCCCGGCATTTCGTGGAGCGGACACGCAAGCGATCCTGCCACAGACACCAAAAACAACGTACTCCTGATGAAACAGCTTCGAGAAACACTCGGAACCGGCTATCTGCTCAGTTATGCAGGGTACATTTCAGGAGCCAAAGCTACAGCCGGAGGATATAAATACATTGACATAAAGGGTGTCGATCCTTATGTGGATTTTGTAAACATAATGACCTACGATATGGATGCCGCACCAAACCATCATTCAGCGCTCCGTGATGTTTCGGCATACTGCGACTGTTATACGGCAGTCTATAACTATCTTGGCTCAGGCATAAAGGCGAATAAACTGATTCTGGGCATTCCATTCTACGGGAGGCATTCATTCTCCACCTCTCCTGCCGCCATCAGTTATTCAAAACTGATGCAACAGAGCAGCACCTACCGTCTTGACAATTTTGACGAATCAGCAAGTGTCCCCTACGCAACTCTGAATGGAGTCTATTTCTGCGGATACGACAACGCAAAAAGTATCAAGATCAAGGGAGGATGGGCAAACTCTCTGGGAATGAGAGGAATGATGTATTGGAGTTACGACCAGGACGACAGCAAAGGCACGCTCCGAAAAGCAGTCTGGCGCGGAGTAATGTCAAATCAAGAATAAGAACTAATAGATTGTTACTCTGTTATCATCAACCTTAAACTTGACAGGCATACAATACTTCATAAGAGTAACTACTTCAGAGAGAGATTCTGACTTGAAATCTGAAGTAAGCCTGTAATTATAGACATTGTCGTTTTTGACGATGAATTCTGCTCCATACCACCTTTCAAGCATCTTTATAACCTCACGCATCGGAGTATTTTCAAAGACCAACGTTCCGTCTTTCCACGCAATCTGTTTTTCAATAGCTTCCGCCATCTTAATCTTTTTCACAGGCGGAAGCATTATGTTGTCATTGCACGTCACTGACTCATTCGGCTTCATTTCAACCCACTTCTCCTTTGTTGTCATGCCATCATGATAGTGGAGAATAATACTTCCATCAAGAAGGGTTGTCACCGACTTGCAATCATTATCATAACTCTTAACTAACAGTGTAGTACCACGAACCTCTATAGTAAGCCCCTTATTGGTTGTAATATTCATTGGGACAGACTTATCCTTCATTACTTCAAAGTATATCTCTCCGGACATACTCACATCACGACTCTTCCCTCTGAATTGAGCCGGGTATTTCAATTTACTGTCAGAGTTCATCCATACTTTCGTGCTGTCCGGAAGATAAAGGAAACCTTTGACCCCCTTGTTGGTATATACAGTCACTATCCCGCCTGATTCATTTTGGGCGATTGTCTGAAGTCTATTCGTATTATTGTTCTCTTCCACAGAGATAAAGAGATTCAATACAAGAAGTATTATTATCACTGCCGCTGCGGAAATATATGCAAATCGGAAAAATCTTCTTTTTGAGGAAATATTTTCAATTTTAACATCACACAGTTCTTTTGGGATATCTCCGGAGATATCCCAGAGAACTTTCATCCTTGAAAACTCCTTTTTGTTCTCATCTGAGGCACTAACCCAATCGATGATCCTGTTTACATCAGAATCATCTGCATCACCTTTGAAATACTTGAACAATAATGATTTGTCTATTTTCATAAATGATCCTCAAATGTTTTATTCAATACGGTCATAGCCTTTTTCATTCTCTCTTCTACCGCTCTCTCGGATACCCCTAAATAAGCGGCTATTTCCTTGTGAGTATAACCTTTCATCCTGCTCAAAATAAATGTATTCTTGACTCTCGGATTCATCTCTTCCAATGCCGACTTCAACAAATCTCTGACTTCTGATACATATATACTGCTGTTTTCGTTTTCAAGGGCTACAAGATTCAGATAATCGGTTTTCCTCTTTAAAGTGTAGTTGATATAATTATCATTGTGCGTCTTCTTTCTCAAATAAGATATACACTTGTTTTTTGTAATTGTAAAGAGGTACGGCAGTACATCCTTATCTCTGTCGACTCGGTCCATCGACTCAAACAATGAGATAAATGAATCATGGACAATATTCTTGATATCTTCCCTGTTGTTGATGAATTTGCGCGAAAAACTTATAAGCACTTTATTGTACTTATTGTAGATATATTCAAAATCCTTATCAAATTCTGTATTTTCGCCTGTTTGATTCATCGCGGAGAGACAACAGTGTCGTTTCTCTACAAATTTAACAAAAATTTGATTATCAGATATTGTATCAATATTTTGTGCGGCTTCCATCATACTAAAAACAGCGCTATTAGTATAGTATACGCCCGTGAATTTTTTTTCCACAATTTATGTGGAATTTTTTTTTTCGTGCGTAAACTTTTATGTAAACCTAAAAAAATACATTAAATGAATGACTATTGTAAAAAGCAGAAGTGGCAAATAAGATTGACGCTTACGGCAATCTTTGTTTGTTTTTCATTTCTTACACTTAATGCTCAAGAAAAGACATTCTCCTACAATTACGAGAATGCCGTTCTAAAAGGTGTATTAAACACCATATCAAAAGATAGCGGTTACAAATTTATGTACATCGATGAAATCAATGCTGAAAGCCTACGTGTAAATTTAAAATGCACGGATAAGTCGCTCAACGATGTATGCAACTTATTGTTTTCACAACTATCTATTAACTATACATTTAAGGACAATCATATTATCCTCGCAAAAGGCATTTACGGGAAAGAACCTGTCATAAAGAGGGTACGTGGAAAAGTGACCGAAAAAGGAGAGCCTCTCGCTTATGTAAATGTTATGGTAGAAGGCACGAATAACTGGACCACTACTGATGAAGAGGGAGTTTATTCGCTTGATATTCCCGGTGGCGATATCAGCCTTACTTTTACACTTTACGGGATGAAAACCGAAAAGGTGCCTGTAAACGGCAGGAGTGTAATTGACCTGTCAATGACAACAGACAGTTTGCTTCTGGATGAAATAGTTGTTGTAGGATACGGTACACAGAAGAAAAAAGACATAACAAGTTCCATTTCAAGAATAAAAGGAGAAGACATTGCAGAAAAGGCTTCTTCAAGTTTTATCCAACAGATGGCTGGTAGAGCTTCCGGCGTACAGGTAACGACAACAGGACTTATCGGAGCTACTCCGAGAGTGATAATCAGAGGTGTCAATTCCATCAGTTCGGGAACGGCCCCTTTGTACGTTATTAATGGAGTTCCCGTCACATCAGGAGGATTAGGCGGTGACTACACCAACAATAACGCGATGGGTGATATAAACCCTGCCGATATTGAATCATTTGAAGTATTAAAAGATGGTGCGGCAACTGCAATTTACGGATCAAGAGCAGCCAACGGAGTTGTCCTTGTCACCACAAAACAGGGGAAGAAAGGATCTGTCAAAGTAACATACGATGGCTGGGCAGGAATTGCCAAAGCCACACAGTTGTACAGTGTGCTGAATGCAGAAGAGTTCGTCGAAATATCAAATGAGAAATTTGCCAACGTAGGACAAAGTCCTAAGGCTTTTATGGATGAGAACAATACTGATACCGACTGGGTTGGACAGGTTTACAGAACCGCATTCCAGCACAGCCACACTTTATCCATAACCGGCGGAATGGACAAAACCACTTTTTACACCTCTATAGGTTATACCAATCAGGAAGGAATCTGTCGCGACAATGATTTTGCACGTTATTCATATTATGGGAAAGCAGACCACAAAATGTTTAATGATGTGATTAATATCGGCTTTTCTGTCAACGCATCAGCCCAGAACAACCACAGTCCAAAGAAAGGAACCAGCCTTCTGTCAGATAATGTTTACTGTTCGACAAAACTTTTGCCTAACGTACCTATTTACGATGAAGCCGACCCTACCGGCTATAATATTGATGATCAATATCGCAAGAGACTTGGAAGAGGTGCAAACCTTATCTCGATGACCTCGGATTATCCCAACATTGTATGGGTTCTTGACCATAACTTTTGCAAAAACAATTCATACAGATTGCTCCCTACAGCATATATAGACATTACACCTGTCAAGGGACTCACAAATAGGTTTCTTGTTAGTGCTGATGTTTCAGCATTGCAGAACAGATACAACCAGAACCCTGAATCGGGCGACGGAGCAGGAAGAGGAGGTCTTGTCAATGAGACATGGTACCGTAGAGAAAGATGGACTATGCAGGATATTCTCAGTTATACAAAAGAATTCGGAAACCACCATCTTGATCTGACAGGTGTTGCCGAATGGACACACTACCTCTCTGAATATTCCGGAGCAGAAGTCACAAACCTTTCTGACGCATTTTATTCATCACAGATAGTTACAGACACATTTACCAATATGCTTGTTGAAGGAGGCGCCACACAAAACGGATTGACATCATATATCTTCAGAGCAAACTATAATTATAATTCAACCTATTATATCGGAGGTTCAGTAAGATATGACGGTCTTTCAAAACTGTATGTAGACAACAGATGGGGTGTGTTTTATGGCTTCTCCGGTGCACTGAGAGCCTCGAATCTGAAGTTCTGGAAAGACGGTAAAATAGGCAAGTATCTGACTGAATTCAGACTTCGCGGATCATACGCTCAGGTTGGAAACGACGATATAGGAAATTTTGCATATTCCGATTCTTTCGGAGCTGACTCATACGGAACACAATCAGCCCTCGGATATACTCAAGTCGGCAATAGAGACCTCAAATGGGAGAAACAGAACATAATTGACCTCGGATTTGACCTTACATACCGCGATAAAGTCAACCTGACTTTCGCTTATTGGGCTAAAAACAATAAAGATATTGTACTTGAAGTTCCTACCGCTCCTTCTCTGGGAGTTCCGGGCAACTCTATCAATCAGAACTATGGAGATATTGACAATCACGGTATCGAGATGGAACTCAGCGGAGTCGTTATTGACCACTCTGATTTCTTCTGGAAATCAAGTATCAACTTCTCAACTCAACATTCTATGGTCAAAAGGCTCGTCAGCGACATCCTTTCAGGAAATGATTTCCTGCTTCTCAGGGAAAATGAAGAGATGTACACAGTCTATGTAGTCGAATATGCAGGTGTAAATATGTCTAACGGAAATCCTATGTACTACAAGGCTGACGGTTCAATTATTCAATGCAACCCTCTTACGGGAAAATATTATGAATATGATGAAGCCGATCCAACTGCAATGACAACCAAGAGTAATCTTACAAGTGATGATAAAAAGAAATTCGGCACCGTTATTCCTAAATGGTTTGGAGGGTTTGACAATACATTCAGTTATAAGAATTGGGATTTGAATATATTCTTCAGATTTTCAGGCGGTAATAAAATCGTGAACAATACAAAAAGGAATATGCAGCACATGGGATTCCAAAACAACAGCAAAGATGTATTAAACAGATGGCAAAGTGTTGATAATCCGGGAGATGGCCAGATGCCTAAACTTTATTACGATAAAACTTCAAGCATCAGTTATCTGAACTGTTCAAGATGGGTTGAAGATGGCGATTTTCTCAGACTCCAGAACATACAGTTAGGGTATTCTTTCCCTAAGAAAATCTGCGATAAACTAATGCTTCAAAAATGCAAGGTTTATTTACAGGCACAGAATGTATGGACTTTTACAAAATATTCGGGACTCGACCCTGAATCATATACAACTGCAATGGGTATCGACAGAACCGGAGAACCTCAACCGACCCAGATTCTCTTAGGTCTGTCAATAGGATTCTAATTGATTATCAATTATTTAATACAAAAGAAAATGAAATCAAAATATATAATTACTTTTTGTCTGGCAATCAGTACACTTATTTCCTGCACAGACAAGGCGATCAATCTGGATCAGATAGATTCTATCTCATACGCTGCAGCCTTCAGCACATCGGGACGTTGTGAATTGTCCACCTTAGGCTGTTATTCATACGCCCAGGGAACATACAGGGGCTTCCCTTTCGGATCCCGCGCCATTGAATATAATGATGTCAAAGGAGAAGATGTGATGACTTCAGGCTACTTCAACACAGTCTATGGAGCGACATTCACCGCACAGGCAAGTGATGTTTCGTCACAATGGTCATATCTGTTTAAACTTGTCAATCAGACCAATATTGTAATAGATGGTGTTGAAACAGCCGCAGAAAAAGGCATTTTGACACAAAATCAGGCTGAAGAATATGAAGCGGAAGCAAGATTCCTGAGAGCTCTTGCATGGCATGATGCAGTAGTTTTCTACGCTCAACCTTACAACCATACGGCAAACGCATCTCACTATGGCATTCCTGTCGTAACTTCACCCTGCAATACTATTGCTGCAGTAAATGAGGCTACCAAGAAGGGAAGATCTTCAGTAAAAGAGACCTACGATGCGATTATCGCCGACCTCGACTACGCTGAAATTTATCTTCCCTCAACTCGCACCGGAAGTCTTCAGATTTCGAGAGCCACAAAGGGAGCTGCCATTGCACTTAAAACAAGAATTTACCAGCACATGGGAAAATGGGACAAAGTAGTTGAAGAGTGCGCCAAACTTGTTCCAACATCTTCTACATTTGTCAGTTCTATAGGCGGTTATCAACTTACCGCAAGTGTTGACGGTCCATTTAAAAGCAACTCTTCAAATACTGAATCTATCTTTTCAATAGAAAATTCTTCATCTGACAATCCGACCCTCGACGGCTGCCTCGGTCAAATGTACTATGGTCGTAAAGAGCTGGCAATCAGCCCAATTATCTACAACTCCAAATACTGGGAAGCAACCGACCTGAGGAGAACAAGTCTGTTGGATCTTGTTGACAATAAATATTTTACAAAAAAATATCCAAACTACATCAATATGGATGACTGGGCACCTATAATCAGATATGCAGAAGTTCTTTTAACCGCCGCTGAAGCTGAAGCGAGGGTAAATGGAAAGACTCAAAGGGCTCTCAATCTCCTTAATGCAGTAAGAAACAGGGCTGTTACCGAGAGTGACAAGCAATATACCCTCACTTCTTTCGCAAATGCAAGTGAAATGATCAATGCCATTCTCAATGAGAAAAGAATTGAATTCATTGCAGAAGGTAAACGCTGGTATGACATTCACAGGCTGAGCACAGACCCTGAATTTGCTGTAACCGTCTCTACCGGAGAAGCAGGAATTCCTCAGAAAGTAACTTTTGCAAGCGTGATATTATCTGATTATTCAATCGGAAGTGGAGTTGTAAGAGCCTCAATTCTTACCGTTGATGAGATTCCGGCCAGCGACAGAAGATTTATCTACCCTATTCCGCAGGATGAAATCAATGCAAATCCTCTTATGGAAGAGCAGCAGAATGAAGGATGGTAGCAGATCCAACCGTTTATAAACATTTATCTATATGAAACGTATATTATTAATAATCACATTATTTATTGGTAGCTGTCTGGCATCTGAACTTAATGCTCAGGATAGCGAACAGATATTAAAAGAACTCGCCTCTCTCAAATCTTACAATAACAATATGTCACACGAATTTGACGTTATTGTCAAGAAGATAGACGACATCCTGTGGTATGAGAAGGTAGGAGATGTCGCTTTTATCGATAAAGTGTATCTGACCAGCGCACCGCTTGCAAATCCGGGCAGTCCCACATCAAGAGGTTACAACAATCCATTCAAAGTCTGGAGTTATGTCTTTATTCCCAAGGATATTGATATAAACAGTAAATATCCTCTCATAGTATTCCCTCACAGTGGGGTTCACGGCGATATGTCAACATATTACACCCATATCATCCGTGAATTGATGGCGCAGGGTTATGTAGTGATTTCAACGGAATATCGTGGCAGCACAGGCTACGGTAAAAAGACATATCAGGCCATTGATTACGGTGGAGTTGAAAATGAGGATGTCAAGTCAGGTCGAGACTATATGATTGAAAATTATTCATTCATTGACTCCAACAGAGTAGGAATCATTGGCTGGAGCCACGGCGGAATGATAACACTGATGAATCTGTTTGAATATCCAAATTCCTATCAGGTAGGATTTGCAGGTGTTCCAGTTTCAGATCTTATTTCAAGAATGGGTATTGCAACAGACAGTTACCGCAAACTCTTCTCTGCTGACTATCATCTCGGGGCAACAGTAAATGAGAACATCAAAGAATATAAGAAGCGTTCTCCTGCCTGGAATACGAACAAACTTCAGACTCCTCTTCTCATCCACTCTACCACAAGTGACGATGATGTTGATGTCCTTGAAGTCGAACACCTTATACAGGGCTTAAAGGCTGACGGCAAAAAATTTGAGTATCAGATCTTTGACAATGCCCCCGGTGGACATTCATTCGACAGAATAGATACCAAATATGCAACCGACATAAGATTTACAATATATAAATTCCTTGCAAAATACCTGAAACCGGCTACACCTTTCAAATCCGCAAAAGAGATGAGAAAGGCTGCATACAGGTTTAATTGATGTCCCTCAAATGAATATAATATAATATCAGGTCTTAGTTTTGGTTAATAATCCTGGAAGATGGCAATTGATTTTGCCATCTTCTTTGGTTTTATTTGCTAACTTAGAAGTCGTATTAATAATACTATCATGGAACAGCCGAAAATCGAAAGAGTATTGCGATTGATGCAACTGCTGACAGGAAATGTCAATTATACGATCAATGATCTCGCTGACAAACTTGACACCTCGTACAGGTCGATATACCGATATTTAGATACCTTCAAGGATGCCGGTTTCGTAGTGCAGAAAGTGGGCGATTATTACAGACTCGGGAAGGAAAGCAAATATTTCGAAGATATCTCACAACTCGTGCATTTTACCGATGAAGAGGCATACGTTGTCAACAACCTTATCGAAGGGCTGGATGACAACAATATCCTGAAACAGAATCTCCGCAAAAAATTAGCTACAGTATATGACTGTACCTCAATGGCCGACTGTGTTGTCAAGGGTAAAAATGCCAGCAATGTCCATACTCTGATTGACGCCATGCGAGAGAAAAAACAGGTCATTCTGAAAAACTACGCTTCTTCTCATACTGAAATCATTCGCGACAGGCTCGTTGAGCCATTCGGCTTCACAACCAATTATGTCCAGGCCTGGTGTTATGACCTCGAAGACGATAAAAACAAACTATTCAAACTTGCGCGAATGGAAAATGTAGAAACGATCGACAATGACTGGATTGCAGAAGACAAACATATTCAAGGATATATTGATGATTTAAGAATTTCAGGATATCAGAAGCACAATATAAAAATGGATCTCGGTATTATGTCCCATAATCTTCT
>CAZPLM010000037.1:12814-13074 GCA_964587275.1 uncultured Muribaculaceae bacterium
TATGCCGGACCATGCAGATTCTATCTTGGCCTCGCGGATGATATCAAAATCATCGGTTCAGTCGCCTTCAAAAAATATATAAAGGCATTCATCGACAGAAACATCAGTTAAGACTATTCGTCGAGGTAATACCCTTTACGTGAGAGCAGGTGATCGAGGTTTGCAATACCATAACTTATAATTGACATTACAAGCGCCGTATGCTCCTCATATTCTGCAGGAACCTTATTATACAAGTCGCGTTCTGTATGCCATATCTC
>CAZPLM010000038.1:0-1714 GCA_964587275.1 uncultured Muribaculaceae bacterium
TAAGTCGATACCTCCAGCGCCCCCACCGAATCGCAATAGCAAATGTTATCCCCTTCCAGCCAACGCCTAAACGGTACATCGTCCCAGGCTGGTGACAACCCTGTGTTAAACAGAATCTTGTGATTACCCAAGGCTTCAAATTCTGCTTCGTGAAGCAAGACGGTATTTTTATTCAAACAGCAGAAGACAGCCTCAGATGTGGCGAGCAGGTCGCATAAAGCAAGAAAGCGATATCCTTTCGCTGAAGCGGAGGGCTTTTCGCTGCGAGCGAAATATGAAATATCGGCTCCTAAATAGTGAAGAGCATCTGCGATCATGCCGCCTGTCCTTCCCAAACCGACGATTCCTACCTTCAATCCAGTGATCTCTCGAGGAACACCTCTATCCCATGGTGTTTGGCCGAAACCGTGAAGGCAGCGGACAAGTTCGCTGATGATATACTCCACAACGCCTTCGTCTCCATAGTCGCGTATCCCGGTGACAGTTATACCGCGTGAAGAAGCATACTGTATATCAACATTTGCACTTTCAGGTGAGTAAAGTGAGCAGCACATTCCTATATAGCGTATATTAGGGCACTTTTCCATCACTTTCCGTCCGATGTGCGAGGTGTAACTTACGAGAACTGCGTCAGCATCAGAAATACGAGAAACAATCATATCATCATCAGAAGGAATATCACGATACATAATGACCTCTTCAGCAAATGAATGCAATGCTTTTTCAGCAGAAGGAACCAGATTCACAGGTTCAATAGCGACTATTTTATGAAACATCACGGATCTTTTTTCTGTAAATATATGTAAAATAAGACACAGGTTTACCTGAAGAATAGATGCAGCGCGAAAATTACCGCCATTGCAGTTATCCCCAATATCAGAGTGCTGACTGTTTGAGTCTTGTAGCCTGATTTCGTGTCAAGGCCACTGAAACTGGTGGCTCCTGCACCAATGGCAAGGACGGTTAGAGTTGCAGAAATAGGAGAAACAAGCCCGAGTGCAGTCATCATCGATCCCGAATCCGTAAAAAGTCCCATAATAGCTGCTGTTGTGGTAATTGCGACTGTAGAAGAGCCCTGTGCCGTTTTCAACAGGGCTGCAATAAGGAATGGTAGAAGAATGCCAAGTCCTGATATTGATCCGACATTATCTTTTATAATAGAAATGAGGTCAGATTGAGAAATAACCATTCCCAAAACACCGCCTGCTGCAGTGATAAACAGGATCGGCCCTGCATTTTTCAAGGAATCTTCAGTTATTTTGCGAAAACAGCCGCTTTCTTTTGGTAAATGTCTGCCAAGTAGAGCAACTGCGCAGATATATCCTGAAGCGAGAGCGATTATCGGCTTACCAAGGAAAATGCCGAAATCAATCCACCAGCCTCCTGCATTTGATAGAGAAGCAATGGATCCAATTGACATCAGGAGAATAGGCAGAATAACAGGCAGCAATGCGGCGGTACCGCACGGAAGGTTGGTAACCTGTTCCTCACAGCACTCTTCAGAGGTGGATTCTTCACTGGAATGGACTCTTTTGCCAATGTACCGAGCATAGAAGAATGCTGCTGTAAGGCAGGGAATTGAGACAATCGTACCAAGCAGGATAAGCATTGGCAGATGGCTCTCAATGCCAATAAAACCTGAAGCGGCAATTGGCCCGGGTGTGGGTGGAATGAAGACGTGGGAGCAGTAGAGACCGGCCGCAAGTGCAACAGA
>CAZPLM010000038.1:1724-8196 GCA_964587275.1 uncultured Muribaculaceae bacterium
TACGAATTGGATCTAAAATAATGAATCCACTATCGCAGAATACAGGAATTGAGATTATAAATCCGATTATTAGCATTGCGACCTCAGGATATTTTCGACCCACGCTCTTCTGTACCATATCAGCCAGTTTGTATGCAGCGCCGGAGCGTTCCAGCAGGCTACCAATCAACATCCCGAGTATGATGACAAGGCCTATACTTGCAAAAGTATTCGAGAAGCCTTTCCCAATTATTCCCGGGATTTCTTTTAGGGGAATACCTACTGCTATTGCAAGCAGAAATGAGACACCCATAAGTGCGAGAAATGGGTGGATCTTTAATTTTGATATTGAAAACAAAAGCAGGGCGATTGCTGCTATGAATGAGATAATTGAGATCATGGATCAAGAGGGGATTTTTTACAAATATGGAGAACAAATTTGATTTCCGGTGTATTTTTTATTATATTTGAAACGTTTAATCTGTAATTAATAATTTAACTATGAAAAAACTTTCATTATTTCTGATCGCCGTGATGGCATTCGTACTCTCTTCTTGTGGTGGCGCTTCTTCTCCTGAACAGGTTGCCACTGATTTTTACAAGGCATATTGTGCTGCTGATTTTGAAAAGGCAGGCAATTATAGCACTGAATCAACCAAGCAGTTACTGACTTTCGTTACAGCTATGATGGAAGCGGCTGATCTTGATCAGATGAAGGCATCAAAACCTGAAATCACAGTTGACGAGACCACAGTGAGCGAAGATGGTAATACTGCGACTGTAAAGCTTTCTATAACAGGAATGTATGATTATACTAACCATGAACTTTCTAAAGAGGCTGTGAAAGAAGACTGCAATCTTGTTAAAGAAAATGGTAAGTGGAAAGTAAATATGTCCAAATAATTTTTGGTCTTCTGTTTCTCGGTATAGTTTTTTTATCCTCCTGTAATGGGAGGAAAACCGTTTATTACAGAAACACTGAATATCCCCGTCTCCTCGAAGTAGTTGAGGACGGGGATATTATCCTTAGAAAAGGAAGCGGAGTGGTAAGTGCGATGATTGTTGCACGGCTTAATGATACAGTTCCTTTCTCTCATTGCGGTATTATTATTCGTGATTCGACTTGCTGCGGTGATTCGAGCGTGCGTGTCATTCATTCGCTTTCTCCTAAGATTACAGATCACGATGGAATGCAGGAGTGTACTTTGAAAGAGTTTCTATTTGAAAGTGTGTACAATACGATATGTGTTGTCAGATTTAAGAAGGATACGGCTGGTGTTATTGGCGCTGCCGCAAGGGATTACCTCTCAGCAAAAGTGCCGTTTGATGATAAATACAGCCTGAGGGATACTTCCGCTTTTTTCTGTTCGGAGCTTCCGATTCGCATCATTACAACCCGTTTCGGCACTGCCGTCACTGATCTCAACTCAGAGAGTATTCCCAAATTCTCAATTTTTTTAAACGGGGAGTATTTTACCAAAGTTTATTAATTCTCTTCTCATGAGGGTGTGTGGTGCAGTTAAAGTTGTGTCCGATATTAATTGGACCAAAGAGAATAATTGTGAATAATGGATTCCCGAAAAAAATGTTTATATTTGGTACTATAAACTTAAACAGTTATTAAAAATTATTAATCATTATATAATTCTTTTAAACTATGAAAAAAGTTCTGCTGATGGCACTTGGTGTGCTATTTTTGGCGTCTTGCGGCGCTTCTAAAGATGTGAGTTCGGTTACTTCCAATTCGGCTGATCAGTTTCAGTATGATATCGATTATGTGAAGAATGCCGGTGACGGAATGTCTATTGTCAAGGTGTGGAGCTATGGTAAAAATGCAAAAACAGCTTTGGCAAAATGCAAGGCAAGCGCTGTCCATGGCGTGATTTTTAAGGGGTTTGCAGGACAGGGAGCTTCTCAACCGGCTCTTGTCAGGAGTGCAAACGGCTATTATGACAACCAGGAATTCTTCGATAAATTCTTCAAAAACGGAGATTATGCTCGATTTGTTTCATCTGTTGTTGATGGATCGACTGAGACAAGAAAGATGAAGGGGCAGTACAAGGTTTCTTCTACCATGACAGTAAATGTCAAGATGTTGAGAAAATATCTTGAAGAGGCCGGGATAATCCGTGGACTTGCAACAGGGTTCTAATATCCATTTTGTTAACATATTAATGATGAATATTATGAAAAAGTTACTTCTGATATTATTCATTCTCATTCCGATGATTTGCGCCGGCCAGACTTATAAGGTACTGTACCTTAATAACGGTAATGTGGTAAAAGGCGAATTGGTGGAAGAGACATCGACAACCGTTGTCATCAAGATGGCAGACGGAGATACAAGATCTTTCAGAAAAGTAGAAATCAGAAAAATGTCTGATATAGATAACGAGGCTATCCCTTATGTAGATAATGGAAAGCCTTATGTGGATTATATCGCTCTTGACAAGGGATTCTGGGCAGCAGTTGAAGTTGGATCAGGTGTCAATATCCATATTACAAATGATTACAAATCCTCGATTCCCACAGAGTTGACTTTTACAGGAGGTTATAGATACAGCAAATTCTTCCAGATAGGAGCCGGTATCGGAGTAAGGTATTATTTCTCAGGAGATGACAGAGTATGTGTAAGAAATAGAAAACCTAAGACCGACATTAAGGTTGCTTTTCCATTATTTGTTAATGCAAGAGGATTGATAATCGATGACAGGTCGCGATCAACAGTGCCGTACTGGTCGGCTAACCTGGGATATACGATCAATGACGGATTTTATTTTTCTCCAAGCATAGGATTGAGGATGGGATCTTTAAACAGAAATCATTTCCTTATTGGAATAGGTTATGCTCTTCAATGCACAAATACTCCTGATGCAAGTTTCTCTACAGGCTACAAAGCCAATACATTACATGCAGTAATGCTGAAATTGGGATATCAATTTTAAATAGATAAAGTGATATGAAAAAAATATTTACGTTAATTGGATGCATTTTGCTGCTGGCATCATGTGCATCATCAAGAAGCACAACTCAGATGGGCCCGGAAATGCGGTTTATGGGCACCCAGCTTGACGGGTCGATAACTATGAGAGTCTCTGCTGCCGGGAGGAATTTTTCTGATGCAGTCGAACAGGCCAAAAAATATGCTGTAAGGGAGATAATTTTCAAGGGAATCAATGTTCCTGACAATACATTTATGTCAAAACCTATAGTGACCGGAGTTAATGCTGAAGAAAAACATCAGAACTTCTTTAATGCATTCTTTGCAGACGGTGGAGAATATACGGGCTTTGTTACCTCTGAAGACAAACGTTCCGGTTCAAACAGACGTTCCAAAACTAATGTTCAGGTGCGCGCACAAACTACTGTCAGAGTCCTCAGAGTGGAACTGAAGCAGTATTTAATGGATAACGGTATCATTAAGCCGTGATTTCACATAATTTTTAATGATCATACATCAATAATAACAGTGAAAAAAGTATGAAAAAAACACTATTAACAATACTTGCCATTGCCCTCTGCGTTAACGTATTCGGGCAGGCAAAAAAACCTTCGCTGATGGTTGTCCCAAGTGATTTGTGGTGCAATCAGTATGGTTTTATGACCGTAGAGAACAATATGGGGGAAGCTATCCCTACTCCTGATTATAGAAAAGCTCTTATGGGCAATGCAGATTTGATCCCGGTGATTGCCAGGATTAACGGACTGATGGCTGATCGCGGATTTCCTCTGAAAAATCTTGAGTCTGAGATTAAGTCAATAAATAACAATTCAGCTGAAATGGCTGCAATCACATCAAAAGATGGAGCAAGTGTCAAGACAAGTGCACTGGATCAGTTGAGGCAGAGATCGAGAGCGGACATTATTGTACAGCTCACATGGTCTGTCAATCAGATGGGACCAAAACGCTCAGTCACCTACACTCTTCAGGGACTTGATTCTTATACGAATAAAGAAATTGCGTCAACTACCGGCACTGGCGATCCTTCATTTACAGCAGAGCTTCCGGTATTACTTGCCGAAGCGGTAAGCAGCCACATGGACGAATTTTGCGAGCGACTTCAGAATCATTTTGATGACCTTCTGGCCAACGGACGTGAGATATCATTGAATATCAGAATTTTTGAAAACGAATATGATGTTGATCTTGAGTCTGAAATAGACGGAAGGGAACTCCGAGAAATTATTGAGGACTGGGTTTATGAAAATACAGTTAACCATCGATTCAGCCTCGCCGACGACAGCGAAGTCTATATGAATTTTGATGAAGTCCGTATTCCGATTTATGATGAACGCGGACGTGCTATGGCTGCAAGCAATTTTGCAAGAGAACTTGAGAAATACCTCTCTTCTGAGCCGTTCAATATCCCTATCAAGAGGGATAATGCCGGGTTGGGGCTTGCTACGTTATATTTATTTAAATAGAGTGATTTATGAAGAAATTATTATTGACAATTATATGTTTGTGCCCTATGCTCACTTTTCTGACTTCGGCACAGGATGGTAAGGTTCCGATGACTGTCTATTTTGCTGATGAGTCATCAAATATTCCTTATTCATCACGGGATTTCCTCACTACGAGGATGAAAGCTGCTATTACAAAGAACGGAATGGGGGCTACTGATGACTTCTGTCAGTTTTTTATGTCATGCTCATATAATGTGATTGAAAAACATGTTGTCCCCGGCTCGCCAACCAAATATTTTCAAACTGTGGAAATGAATTTCTTTGTTGTGGATGCTTTTGCACAGAAGATATTTTCTACTACTTCAATTGAAACAAAAGGCGTAGGTAATAGTGAAGAACAGGCAAATACTGCAGGTGTAAGGCAGTTTTCCCCTTCAAATTCAGCGATCGCCGGTTTTATTAAGGAATCCAACAACAAGATAATCAAATATTATAACGAGCAGTACAAGACCATCATTGTCAAGGCTCAATCTCTGGCAAAGGTTTATAAGTATGATGAGGCTTTATTCCAACTCTCTCTTGTGCCGGAGGCTTGTTCAGGCTATCTTGAAGTTGTAGACGTTGCAGCAGGTATTTATCAGAAATATATTGATGATCAGGCAAACAGGGCATTGGCGAAGGCAACTGCCATTTGGAATGCAGGACAGGATTCTTATGCTGCTTCTGAAGCAGGAGTTTATCTTGCTGAGATAATGCCTGAGGCTACCTGCTACCCGCAGGCAGTGGCTCTAAGCAATGAAATCAAAGCGAGAGTAAAAAGCGACATCGATTATTACAGAAAAGTGGATGAGCTTGAACGTACAAGAGATTATAATGCAAAGATGTCAACAATTGCTGCATGGAAAGCTGTTGGAGTTGCATACGGAAATAATCAGAAGACCAATTATTATCAAAGGTCGTTGTATTAATAATTAATTATTGATTATGAGGACGGCTTTTGTTTCGCTGGTTACTTTTTTAGTGACGGTGTTTTCAGTCAATGCCCAGACAGGCTTGACTGACGACATTGGCGATGGCATTGCAAAGTACCGCAGATCATCACTTTATTCTGTTCTTATCAGACATTCTTCATTTCCTTATTCAGAAGAGATCTCCTCCGCATTTACATCTATGCCGATGCCGGACAAATTCAACGACCATAATCTCGATTTCAGGTCTTACGAGTCTTCGGCAACAAAGATGACAAAAGGTGGAAAGGCAAAGAGTAAACTGAATATGCAGGAAATTGCCGATTTCTTTAACGACAGACATATAGCAAAGAAATTGATAGCCAAATGGTTTGATCGTGATCCGTCAACGGGTGGATTTGATGTCAGTCTTATTCAGGAGAGAGGCTTTTACGATGCTTCTCAACTTGATATTGCCAGCGCAAGTGAATCGGTAAGAAGTCTATCTGCGCTCGGTGATGCCGGTGAGGAACTGATCGGCAAGACATTTGTCATAGTCAATGACATAACATTTGTAGATAAAGGCAAAAGGTCACAGAATGTTGCATTAGGCATTGCTGCGGTCGGCAGTTTTTTGGGCAGCCTGGCAGGCGACAATACATATAGGGATGTCGGTAATCTTACGGCAGCTCTTGTTAATGAGGTTGACGGATTCAGAGTAAATATAACCACTTATCTTTACAGGCTTATTTGGGATGACGAGACAGAGGGTACATTTTATCAAGAGTACTGGTTTAACCGTGGAGAACAGGATCCGATGAAAAAATCCATGTTTGACAACTTCGATATCTTCAAACTCGAATATGTCGGAGAAACCACTACTTCAGCCGCAAATATGTCATCAAAGAGCCTTTCAAGCAAGTCTAAAGAAGATCAGATGCTCAGAGTTTGCGCTCGTGCGGTAGATAAATCAATTGTCGAACTTCAACGTGAATATGAGGTGTTTAAAGTAAATGTCCCGGTATATAAGATTTCAGAAGACAGGAAAACCGTTGAGGTTCAAATTGGACTCAAGGAGGGTATTAATGAGAAGTCTCAGTTTGAAGTGCTTATGCCGATGGAGGATGAAAATGGCAATA
>CAZPLM010000038.1:8206-12926 GCA_964587275.1 uncultured Muribaculaceae bacterium
CTATGATAAAATCGGAATGATACAGCCTGTAAAGGGGATGATTTGGGATAATCGTTTTGGTGCAATGGAAGAGGCGGAAGAGGCTCAGGCTGATAATGCTGCCGGAGAAAAGGATTCTTCTGCTGAATCCGGAGACTCTGTTGCGGACATCGAAGCTGCTTCACTTACTGCCACTACCTTCAAGATCCTGAGCGGATCGAACAGGATTGTACCAGGGTGCCTGGTTCGGGAGGTGACGATAAAGGGAAATTGAGCTGTGTTCCGAAAGCCGCAAGCCGATTCTCACATTTAAATTATCAGATGTGGAATTTATCGGTGCAAAGAAATATTATCTGAAGAATATCAACTGGATCGATGCTTTTCCTAATCCGGAAAAATTTTTTGGATCGCTGTACGAATCCATTTCCAAATTAATCATTCCTGCCCAGCCAGGTGATTAACTGCACAGCGAAGAGGCAAGTTGCATACTTAAGGTCAAATCTGACGCTGCTGAAGTTGCTGCCCCAAAACAACCACAGAAATCCACGCGTTTCGATGATATAAAAAAAGGGAAATTCCGTTCGTTATTTTCCGTTAAAGGACGTATAAGACGCCTTGAGTATATTATCAGTTTTTTTATTCTGGTACCGGCATATATTATTATCAATGATTGGTATTTAAGTACAAATATGGACGAATCAATATCGACACTTATTTTTTTCATTACCATCATTCCAACAATTTGGCTTTTTATTACACAGTCCACAAAACGCTGTCACGATGTCAATAAAAACGGCTGGTATCAATTAATTCCTCTGTATATGATCATTGCCCTTTTTCTCGAAGGGGATAGAGGGGACAATAAATATGGAAAAGATCAGAAGCAAACGAAATAGTTTCGGAACCAATTGCCAATATTGATAAGATATTTCCTTTCCAGTGGTTGCGGATTGCTTTGCCGGTAACAAAACGAGGGCTTTTTGTCGCCATCCGGCCAAATAATCACGTTCCGGCAACAAATAAGGCACTTTTTGTCGCCAGCCGGCCAAATAATCATGTTCCGGTAACAAATAAGGCCCTTTTTGTCGCCAGCCGGCCAAATAATCATGTCCCGGTAACAAATAATGCACCTTTTGTCGCCAACAAAGATAACAACGGTGTCTTTTCATAATTGTTTCTTTTTTAAGAGTCAACTTTCTTAGGACTATACAATTGCCGTTTTCTCTAAATATTTATCAATAAGTAAATTGACTATATTTTAGTCGCCGAATTTGCTGCATAATATTTCATCATGTCATTGTTAATTAGGACTTTGATCGGAACGTAGATGATATGGATATGGACGCTCGGTTGTTTGGAATCAATATTTCCATGTTTTGATGGTACATTCCTGCAGTCTGAGTTTTTTTAGTAAATTTGCACCATACAACAAATTAATTAACTCGATATGACAAAAAGAATCAATTGCTTTATTCCGTTTGGGGATGAGGCTCAGACAAAAGAGACTGTCAAGGCTCTAAGAAAGGATGTTTTGACAGGAAAGATCTATCTGATGAATGTTGGGGAGAAGAAAGGAGAGATTGAAGGATGCGAGAGCATTTGTGTGCCGTCAATTAAATCGACAGAGGCTGTCAGAAAAATTGCGGAGAAGGCAGATAGTGATTATACGCTTATTTATACCAAGGAGTCTACTCTCGAATGGGTTCATTTTGCCATGGAGAGGATGGTCAATATCGGAGATGATACAGGTGCAGATCTTATCTATGCGGATCATTTCAAGGTTGTCAATGGAGTCCGTTCGTTTGCTCCGGTGATTGACTGCCAGGAAGGTTCTCTTCGTGATGACTTCGATTTCGGTTCTGTCCTGCTATACAGGAGCAGCGCACTGAAAGATGCTGTCAAGAGAATGAATGTTGATTATCAGTTTGCAGCGCAGTATGATCTTCGTCTGAAGATTTCACAGAAAGGCGATCTGGAGCATATCAACGAATATCTCTATTATGAAGTTGAGAATGATAACCGCAAGTCGGGAGAAAAACTCTTCGACTATGTGGATCCTAAGAACAGGGCAGTCCAGATTGAGATGGAAAAGGCTTGTACTGAGCATTTGAAGGCTATCGGAGGTTATCTTGAACCTAAGTTCAAACATATTCAGTTTAGTGATGATCCGTTTGAATATGAAGCTTCGGTTGTCATCCCTTGCAAGAACAGGGTACGCACTATTGATGATGCCATCAAATCAGCTCTTTCTCAGAAGACAAGTTTCAAATATAATGTTATAGTTGTTGATGATAATTCGGATGACGGTACAGTTGAGATAATCAAGAAGCATGCAGGAGATGAGAAGCTTATATATATCGCTCAGGATACTTCCTATCACGCGATAGGCGGTAACTGGAATTCAGCACTGCATCATCCAAAATGCGGGAAGTTTGCTATCCAGCTTGACTCTGACGATGTCTATTCTGATGAAAACACAATCCAGAAATTTGTTGATGCCTTCTATGCGCAAAATTGTGCAATGGTTGTGGGAACATACCGTATGACTGATTTTCACATGAATACGATTCCTCCGGGAGTTATTGACCATAAGGAGTGGACACCTGAAAATGGCCGCAACAATGCCCTGCGTATCAATGGCCTTGGTGCACCGCGCGGATTCTATACTCCGATGCTCCGCACCATCAACTTCCCGACCACCAAATATGGCGAGGATTACGCTGTTGGATTGAGGGTTTCCAGAGAATATCAGATTGGCCGTATCTATGATGTGGTTTATTGCTGCCGCAGGTGGGACGACAATTCGGATGCCTCTCTCGACATCGAAAAGGTAAATGCCAACAATCTCTATAAAGACAGAATCCGCACATGGGAGTTGAAAGCCCGCATAGCCTTGAACAAGAAATAGAACAGATGTTTTCACTTGAGCTCTCTCTTAAAAAGAGAGCTTTTGTGAATTATGCCGCATTGAAAAATGTCCTGAAAAGGGAGATGGAGATAGGCGGCATTAAGATTGGTTTGCATTATAACCCAGGCCGTAAGGCCTCTGTAATGGCAATGGTGGATCCTGAGACACTCAAGAACAGGCAATGCTTTCTGTGTCCTGAAGGGCTTTCCCCTGAACAGCTTACAACCCATTGGAATGCTGAAAGTGGCAATGGATACT
The DNA here is from genome assembly GCA_964587275.1 of uncultured Muribaculaceae bacterium. Classification (GTDB taxonomy): domain Bacteria; phylum Bacteroidota; class Bacteroidia; order Bacteroidales; family UBA932; genus CAZPLM01. The sequence continues at coordinate 11,352 of CAZPLM010000038.1, forward strand.
GCATCAGGGTAAATCCGTTCCCCATTTTTGACAAACATTTTACTCTCTCTGCAAATATTCATACTCCCCAGGCAATAAAGGGCAGGTATGCTGACATGATCTGCTTCATTGCCGGATTGCCGGATTACATTGTATTCTATAATGGTCCTAAATGTGGCGCGTCTGCTCCGGACCATTTTCATTTTCAAGCATTTCCGAAGGGAAATCTGCCAGTGGAAAATATTGTGGACCAAAGGGAATACCAGGAGGTCCTGCAGGAAAATAGTTATGAACTCCTGGCGGAACTTAAAGGGTATTTGCGTGGTGCATACCTGATTAAATCAAAGAAAGCATCAACTATGGTGCGGATTTTTAATTATCTTTACATGTTGGGCAAGAGCCATTCTGATCAGGAGTGGGAGCCTCGGATGAATGTGGTTTCCTGGATGGATGGAGATGAATATGTGACGGTTCTCTTTTTCAGGGAGGAGTCTCGTCCTGAATGTTTCTGGGGCAAGTGTTCTTATAGCGAAAGGAGGCTTTTTATCAGCCCAGGGGCAATAGAGATGAGTGGTGTCGTGATGACTTCATCTGAAGAGACATTTGATGTGATGACACCGGAAATGCTTGGAAGAATATTGAAAGAGGTATCGCTTGAAGGAGCATACGCTGATAAGATTAATTCAATAATTATTAATTCAAATGAGTAATAAACACCAGGATCTGATTAATGTCGGGATTATGTCAAAAGAGACTCTCTCTTTTGAGTTGCTTTCCGATTACAGTTTTGACGGCTCTGTCTTTAAGGGAGCACAAAGTGCTAAAGCCGATGGTAATACCGTTATATTCAACGGGCGTGCCTATGATGAGGTTATTTTCAGCGGCAGGGAGAGTGATAGACAATTCTGCCTGAAAGATGTTGTCATTGGTATTGATTTTCACTGGGAAAGAAAGGAGGATCAGGTATTCGGACATGATCTGAAACTTATTGCACGCAAAGGCAAGATTTCAGCAATTAATATCATCGGTGTCGAGGATTATTTGATCAGTGTCATCTCCTCCGAGATGAGTGCGACTGCATCGAAACAACTTCTAAAGGCTCATGCTGTGATTTCCCGTTCCTGGGTTCTCGCTCAGATCGCAAAAAACAAGAAACTGACTGCTGGGGCGACTCCATATACTGCCTGCATTGATACTGAAGACGAACTTATCAGATGGCAGGACAGAGAAGATCATAAGGATTTTGATGTTTGTGCGGATGATCACTGCCAGAGGTATCAAGGACTTACCCGTGCTTCTACTCAAGCGGTGAGAGAAGCAGTCAATGAGACTTGGGGTGAGGTATTGATGGATGGCGGTGAGATATGTGACGCAAGGTTCTCGAAGTGCTGCGGTGGCGTATTTGAGGAGTTCCAGTATTGTTGGGAAGATATAAAGTATCCGTATCTTGTTAAAAAACGCGACAGTGAGACCGATACCGCTATTCCTGACCTTACGGATGAAAGTCAGGCACGCAAGTGGATTCTCTCATCTCCCGAGTCATTCTGTAACACTACTAATAAGAAGATACTCTCTCAGGTGCTTAACAACTATGAT
>CAZPLM010000039.1:0-2450 GCA_964587275.1 uncultured Muribaculaceae bacterium
GGGTAGTATACCATGATGAGTATAGAGTAACAGACGGAATCGATCTTTTAAAGAGGGCATCCATAGAAGTTTGCAAATATTAATATGAATAACAGACCGTACAGAATTATTATTTCATTGCTGCTTGTTGTTGTGGCATTATTGCTTGTACAACTTACAAGACACAGGCAAAACACTCTGAAAATTGACAATTCAGAAAATAATTGGGCGAAGTTGATGCTCGTGCTTGGCAGTGTTGACAAGGACTATGTTGATCAGATAGACTATGGGAAGGTGACGGAAGATATCCTGCCTTCGCTTATGAAAGAGCTTGATCCCCACTCTGTCTATCTTCCTCCACAGGATTTGAAAACATCTGAGGAGTCACTTCAGGGAGGATTTGACGGAATCGGCATACAGTTTAACGTCCCTAATGATACTGCAATAATTTCAAACGTTATCAGCGGTGGGCCTTCTGAAAAGGCCGGTTTGCTTAGCGGAGACAGAATAATAAAGGTAGATGATCATGTGATTGCCGGTGTAAAGATGCCGCAGGATTCTATGGTTCTGTTTATGAGAGGTCCTAAAAACTCTAAAGTTCTCATTTCTGTACAGAGAGAGGGAGAGGGACTTCTACAGTTTAAGTTGAAACGAGATAAGATTCCTGTCAAGAGCGTCGATGTGGCTTATATGATAAATGATACGACGGGCTATATCAAACTTTCAAAATTTGCAAAAACAAGCTATCAGGAGTTTTTGGAGGCGACCATCAAACTTAAAGAGCAGGGAATGAAAAAGCTGCTTTTCGACTTGCGCGGTAACTCAGGTGGCTATCTGGATCAGGCGCTTATGTTGTCGAATGAATTTCTCAAAAAGGGTGATCTTGTTGTCTATATGGAGGGGAAAAACAGACCTCGTCAAGATCTTTTCGCTGATGGAAAAGGTGGTTGTATGAATATTCAACTTGATGTCCTGATTGATGAATCATCCGCTTCTTCGAGCGAGATATTTGCCGGCGCAATGCAGGATAATGACAGGGCTACTATTTTCGGGCTGAGGTCTTTCGGAAAGGGACTTGTTCAGGAACCCGTCTATTTTTCAGACGGTTCAGGAATACGCCTGACAGTAGCCCGCTTCTATACTCCTACAGGAAGATGCATCCAAAAGCCTTATTCGACCGATTATGATTATGATATCATTGAAAGATACCAGCACGGTGAACTCTTCAACGCAGACAGTATAAAGGTTAACGATTCACTGAAATTTATTACGCCTAAAGGCAAGGTTGTTTACGGCGGGGGAGGTATTATTCCGGATATCTTTGTTCCTATAGATACTGTTGGCGTTACTGACTTTTATGTAAAATGCAACAAACAGAGTCTGCAGATTCAGTTTGCAAGTCAGATTGCCGATAAAAATCGTGCAAGAATGAGAAATATCCGCGATATGAAAACGCTCAATGCTTTTCTCGACGGGCTTGGACTTGAAAAGGGTTTTCTTGAATTCGCAAAATCTAAAAGCGTTGTACCGGAAGGAGATCAGTGGAAGATATCTGGTAATATCATCATTACTCAACTTCGCGCACTGGTTGGACGTTATACGGCAATGGATGATGATGCTTTCTATCCGATATACCTTACGACAGACAATGTCGTGAAGCGTGCCCTGGTGAACAACTGATTTGGAATCAGCAATTACTGAGCGATAAATTCGTAAACAATCTCTCCGATTTGAATTTCGGGCGCTGTTGTTGAGGCTGTGAAACGGGAACGTTTTGCAGCCTCAATAGCAAATGACCATAGTGAGGTATCGTTTGATGAAACGCTTTCGATAACGCTTGCTTCAGTGACTCTTCCTTTCCTGTTGACCTTGATTTCGACTGTGATTCTTCCTGATCCATACCCTTTATATGCAGGGACAGGGAGATATCGGGCCTTTCGTCCCTCGAGTAAATAAGATATTACTGATGGACCGTTGTATGAAGAGTTGTCGCCTGTGCTCTTTTTCTCAACCTTATTGGACATTGCGTAGTTTTCAGCATCTTCCTTGTCGAGAGCCAAAGACTTCTTTTTTGCCGCATCAAGTTTGTCCTGAAGCTTTTCAGCATCTTTATAGACTTCTGCAGGGTTTTTATGCCTGTCATCTTTAAGTTTTTCTCCGGCATCTACAGCAACGTTTCTTACAGGTGCTTTATAGTTTGACGAAAGCATGGCGTCAAGTTCTTTACTGACGTCCGCTTTCATCTGTTCGACCTGGATCTCTTTTTCTATCTTTTCCTGTTTGGAAAAATCCAGAACGAAAGAACTCTCTTTGCTTACTATTGACTGGATGGAAAAGGCAAGCAGGATAATCAAGACAATCAAATGAAAAATAAGAGTCGAGTAGAGCCCGACCTTACTCTCCATTTTCTGTTTTGATCTCTTTTTCATCTTATTTCTTTTGTTTCAGAGCCTTTTCAATGGTGGCGATTA
>CAZPLM010000039.1:2460-7449 GCA_964587275.1 uncultured Muribaculaceae bacterium
TAGAATATCTATTGCAACATAATTGTGGCCTCCCTGTGGGACAATAATGTCAGCATATCGCTTGCTTGGAGCAATGAACTGCAAGTGCATAGGTTTGACAGTTTTTGTGTATCTGTCCATGACCCACTCCACATTCTTTCCTCTTTCGCTAATATCCCTCGCAATAACCCTCATCAGGCGGTCATCGTCATCTGCATCTACATATATCTTGATATCCATCAAGTCACGAAGTTGTTTGCAGGTAAAGATAAGAATGCCTTCGACAATGATAATATGGGCCGGTTCGACATGGACTGTTTCTGTCTTTGAGCGGGAACAGGTGATATATGAATAAACAGGCTGTTCAATCGCTTTTCCATCTCGAAGATCCTGAAGCTGTTCAATCAGAAAGTTGAAGTCTATCGCATCCGGATGGTCGAAGTTCAATGCCTGTCTCTCTGCCATTGGAAGATGGCTCTGATCCTTGTAGTATGAATCTTGTGGAATGACTACAATATCATCGTGAAGTGCCTGTTGAATCTTACTGACTACTGTTGTTTTTCCTGAGCCGGTACCGCCGGCAATACCAATTATTAACATCTTGTATTAAAATTCTGCGTTTTTAGGAGTCCTTGGGAATGGTATTACGTCACGGATGTTTGTCATTCCCGTAACAAACATCAGCAGTCGTTCAAACCCGAGGCCGAATCCGCTGTGCGGGGCTGTGCCGAAACGGCGCGTATCCAGATACCACCAAAGGTTTGTGACATTCATATTTAATTCACTGATTCTTGCATTTAATTTTTCGATAGATTCCTCTCTTTGTGAGCCTCCGATTATTTCACCAATATTCGGGAATAACACATCCATTGCGCGGACTGTCTTGCCATCGCTGTTCTGTTTCATATAGAAAGCCTTGATTTCTTTTGGATAATCTGTAAGAATGACAGGCTTTTTGAAATGTTTCTCAACAAGGTATCTTTCATGCTCACTTTGAAGATCCATTCCCCATGAAACAGGAATTTCAAATTGATGTCCCGACTTGATGAGAATGTCAATCCCATCGGTATATGGCAAACGGACAAATGAATCTTTTAATACGCCTTCAAGTCTATCTATCAGAGTTTTGTCAAACATATCATTAAGGAATTTTATATCATCTCTGCAGTTGTCGAGTGCGTACTGAACAAGATATTTAATAAATTCTTCAGCAAGATCCATATTATCCTTTATTTCATAGAATGCCATTTCCGGCTCAACCATCCAGAATTCTGCGAGATGTCGTGGAGTGTTTGAATTTTCAGCCCTGAACGTAGGCCCGAAAGTATATATTTCTCCGAGAGCCATCGCTCCGAGTTCACCCTCAAGCTGACCGCTTACTGTAAGCGCTGTCTGACGTCCAAAGAAATCATCCTCATAATTAATTGAACCGTCTTCTTTATGCGGAATATTGTTCAGGTCAAGTGTTGTGACCTGGAACATTGCACCTGCGCCTTCGCAGTCCGACTCGGTGATAAGCGGTGTATGAAGATATACGAACCCTTTGTCGTTAAAGAATTTATGGATAGCAAACGCCATAGCGTGACGAATGCGCAATACTGCTCCGAATGTATTTGTCCTGGGGCGAAGGTGAGCAATTCCACGGAGAAATTCGAGACTGTGTCCCTTTTTCTGCAATGGATATGTATCAGGGTCGGCCGTGCCGTAGACTTCTATCTCTTTTGCCTGAATCTCAACAGACTGTCCGCTGCCGACAGATTCGACAAGTTTGCCTGTCACACTGATACAGGCGCCGGTGGTGATTTTCTTGAGAAGTTCTTCAGAAAAAGTCGCAGTATCGCAAACTATCTGAACTGTATTTATTGTAGAGCCGTCATTAAGAGCTATGAAAGCTATGTTTTTGTTGCCGCGTTTAGTTCTTACCCATCCTTTTACGAGCACGTCGTTTCCCGGAGTAACTGTTGATAATGCTGATACTTTAATTCTTTCCATTGTTTATTATTTCTATAAAACTGTAAAATTACTTAATCAATGCAAAATTACCAAATAGAAGATTCAGAAGGTTTGCTCTCATTCCAGCATCTGTCAACCCCAGTAACCACAAATTTATATTTGTGCGTTTTCTTTATTTTGGGAATATAAAATGGTTTGTCAGTAATTTTGACAATCTTGCTGCCGTCCGTAATATTCACGGCTTCTTTGCCTTCAAACCGGTAAATAATATAATAATGCGCTTCCTGCATTTTATCTTTGCACTTTGCCGCTTCCCATACTATTTTGTCTGATGTTTGCCTCAATTTTTCAATACGTTCCGGTGCAATGGAATCAATCCTGTTATATGCTGGGATCAGTGCAGGGTGCTTTTGGTAGGTCATTGAAAGTGAATCTGCAATACGATTTTGATTTTTTGAAATTGACCAGCCTGGCCACCATACATTTCCGTCAACATTCTGCAATGTGCGGACAAGATCCATTTTCTTTCGCATCTGAGTGGTTCCGGGATTATTCAAATCCTTTTCAGAAAAAGTTGAAATTGCCTGGCCGATGTAGAGTTGGGCACCGAAATTCCCGCTGTTCCACCATTTAATAAGCGTTTCATAATCTGCTGCCGGATGGCCTATTTTCCAATATAGTTGAGGTACGATATAGTCAATATAGCCTTTTTGAGCCCATCCGGGAACATCTGCAAAGAGGGATTCATAATTCGACAGCCCGTTTGTATCGCTGCCGCTTCCGTCAGCAGTCTCTTTTTTATTACGGTGGATGCCGAAAGGGGAGATGCCAAATCTTACCCAGGGTTTAATTGACTTTATCGTGTCATTGATTTCCTGTATCAACAGTTCTACATTATGTCTTCTCCAGTCATTTTTTTGCCAATACTCAAATCCCTGTTCTTTAGCATATTTCACAAATGATGCATCATCATGGAATTCTTCATATTTGACAGGGTAAGGATAGAAGTAATCATCAAAATGAATGGCATCGATATCATACCTGTTTACTATATCGGCTATTACTTTGACTGTAAATTCTCTCGCCTCGGGTTCGCCCGGATCGAAGAAGAGCTGACTGCCATATCTTTTGAAAATCTCCGGTTTTTTAAAATAGAGATGTTCAGGCGAAAGTTGTTCTTCATCATTTGAGGTTACTCTGTAAGGATTCAGCCAGGCATGAAGTTCCATTCCTCTTGAATGGCATTCATCAATCATAAATTGAAGAGGGTCCCAGTCCGGACAAGGCGCTTTCCCCTGTTCACCGGTAAGAAAACGGCTCCACGGTTCGAGCGATGAGTGATAGAAAGCATCCGCCTGCGGCCTGACTTGAAAGATAACCGCATTGCATCCTGTCATCTCAAGTGTATCGAGCGTGTTTCTGAACCATTGCCTGATCTGGTCAGAATTCATCTCCTTGATTTGCTGATTTCCTACAATATGAAGCCATGCCCCCCTGAATTCACATTTCGGCGACTCCTGAGAATAGGATGCCGCCGAAGTGAATATCAAAAGGCAGATGAGAAGAGTGAAGCGTTTCATCTGCATAATAATTAAAATTGAACGTTCATTGCCTTGCAGATCTTTTTAGGAATTTCGGTATTATCCATCCTTCCTGCAAATTGCTCACTGCAAGCCCCTATTGCATAGACGGGTACGCCACCTCCGGTATGAGAGCGGGTAGTCCATCCGATTCCTGCCTTAATGGATGTGGTATCGAGTTGTGCGGCGTCAGACATATAATTGTTGACATCTATATCTGTCATTTTATTCTTTACGGAATCTATTACATTCAAGTCATAAACATAGCCCGTCTTTCTTCCTAAAGATACACCGCCTGTCTCGTGGTCAGCTGTTACAATAATCAATGTCTCATCAGGGTGTTTCAAATAAAACTGATAGGCGATCTCTACAGCTTCATCCATATCGAGTGTTTCAAAGATTGTATTTGCAACATCGTTTGAATGTGCAGCCCAGTCAATTTTGCCTCCTTCAGCCATAATAAAGAATCCCTTTTCATTATCCAGAAATTTGACGGCAGCATCTACGGTCTGAGCGAGCGTCAGTTCACCATCTTTTCTTCCGAGAGCGTATGGAAGGATTTCATTTTCTTTCCCTTTTCTTTGAAGAAGCAGCATTTTTGATGAGTTTTCCTTTTTTTCATTGAATTCATCAATACCGTATGCGACAGTATATCCACCTTCAGTTACATAGTCAATTACAGGTTTTTCTGCTTCCTTATCACCTTTTGGCTGTGCAAATCCGCCCCCTCCGAAGAATTCAAATCCTGTTTCGGGCAGTTGTTTTGCAATATTATAATAATCTCCTCTTGCAGCTGAATTTGCATAGAATGATGCCGGTGTTGCATGATCAATTGTAACGGTTGTCATTATTCCGATCTTATATCCGGCGTCATGAATTTTATAGGTAATGCTTTTCAACGCTGTGGTATCCGGTGTGACTCCAAGCATGCCGTTGTTGGTCTTGGTGCCTGTTGATAAGGCAGTTCCGGCCGCTGAAGAGCAAGTGATGTATCTGTTTGCCGAGTATGTGGTGGCAATTCCGAGAACAGGGAATTTTGAGAATTCAAGAGGCTCGCTGCCTATTTCTCCTTTCTCTGTTGCGAGATAAGCTTCAGTCAGAGACACATGAGAAAATCCCATGCCGTCTCCGATGAACATAAATACATATTTGGCTTTTTCCTGTTTAACGCATGATGTCAGCAGAAGACAGCAGAGTGAAAAAAGCAGTATTTTTTTAAAGGTTCTGTTCATTGTGTGTTATGGTTTATAAGAAAGGGTGACACTTTTGAGCCACCCTTTTCTTAAATGTCTATAAATTAGGAAATTATTTTCCTCGAGCACCGTACATTATTTTCAACGCAGAGCAGCGTCGAAGTTCCTGTTTGATGTCTGTAATAATACCCATACGGGTATCTTCGTCAGCTTTGATAGAAACTGTCATATAAGGACGATCTCCTTCGCTCAGGTTTTCACGTTCAGCAGCGACAAAGTCCCTG
>CAZPLM010000039.1:7459-8892 GCA_964587275.1 uncultured Muribaculaceae bacterium
CTCTTCAATTGTTCTGAAAGAGTCATTCAGCTGGATACGTGAATCTGTACCATATTTAGCCTGATACTGGGTAGTTGGAGTACCAACGTAAATATATGATGACAAATCTTTTCTCTCAAGTTTTGCGATCTCAGTAGCTTGCGGCAGGGTGACCATAACAAGACGGTCAGTCTTACGCATACTTGTTGAAACCATGAAAAACATCAAGATCATAAATACGATGTCAGGAAGAGATGCGGTATTAATCGCAGGACAACCCTCATTATCTTTTTTAATGAATTTAGCCATACTGAATTCTCCTATTTTTTCTTAATATCCTTAGGTTCTGCCTCAGAAATATTCTGTGGTATTGCTTCACGTACGATTCTTTGCTGATCTTCATCGAGCTTGACGTACTTTTTACCGAAGTTCTGCATTGAGAAGTTGTCACGGATTTCATTGATAGCTCTTACGAGCTCATTCTGGACCTCAATGTATTTGCTGTAGGTAGTACCACGGTCATTCTGTAATGAAATGACACCCTTTGATACAGGATACTCACCAAAGCCCTTTATGTTCGTTATTTCCTTCTCAGGAAGTTCCGGATTATCTAAAGGGTTGGTCAAGAATTCAACAATCTTATCTTTCAGCTGGCTGACATCCATAGGTTCGTTTCCGGCATAAATCCTGTCGCTGATATTAATCTTAACGATGATAATATTCCTGCGGTTGACTTTCTGGTCTTCAACTTTCTGATCAGCTGAAGGCATAGGAGGGAGACGTCTTGAAAGACCTTTCTCCTGGTCCATAGTCGTAACCATAAGGAAGAAAATCAGCATCAAGAATGCAATATCCGCCATTGATCCGCCGTTTATATTTGGAGTCTTTTTTGATGCCATGTCTAAACTGTTTTATCTATTTCTAATAGCACTCATTATGCTGGTTATGATAAGAGCCAGGATTGCGCCTCCGAAAACGAAGTAGGTAAGAATCAAAGCAGTATCAGTGAATTTCAACGTGCCAGCAGAAACGGCTTTGTTGACAGCAACCGGTGAGCCGGGTGCGAGAAGGTATGAAATACCTATCAAAACTACTGTGCCTAAAATCAGGAACAGGAATCTCTTCAACGCTTTTGGCGACTTGAAAGTTTTAACCAACTGGAAGAATACCAGAAGAACAATTGCGAGCGCCAAAAGGATATATGCCCAAACAATAAACATTCCGACAGAAGAATCATCAGCAACGGTATGAGGCATGATGAAAAATGCAATCGTTACGATTATTGAAACGGCAAATAATATATATTCAATATATCTTGGGAGTTTCATAATAATTATTTTTCGTATTTAACTAACAAGTCAATCAAAGAAATTGATGCGTCTTCCATAGAAACGACTATAGAGTCAACCTTTGAAATCAAGTAGTTATAGAACAACTGAAGGATAATTGCAACG
>CAZPLM010000039.1:8902-10617 GCA_964587275.1 uncultured Muribaculaceae bacterium
CGACTGTGGTAATCAAAGCGACCTTCATACCTCCTGCAACCAGGTTAGGTGAAATATCACCTGCAACCTCGATGGCATCGAATGCCTGGATCATACCGATAACTGTTCCCATGAATCCCAACATAGGGGCAATGGCGATAAACAATGTAATCCATGAAAGTCCTGTTTCCAACTGACCCATTTGAACTGAGCCATAAGAAACAACAGCTTTTTCAACGTTTTCAATACCCTGATCCTTGCGGAGAATACCCTGATAGAAAATGCTGGCAACCGGTCCGCGAGTGTTGCGGCAAACATCTTTTGCAGCCTCAATACCCTCATTACCACCTTTCTTAAGAGCGTCTTCAACTTTTTCGAGGAGCTTCTTCGTATTGGTTTGAGAAAGACTCAAAGTAATAATTCTCTCAATAACAATAGCCAAACCGAGGATAAGGCACAACAGCACTGTGGCCATAAAGCCTGCACCACCTTCAATGAATTTAGCTTTTAATTGCTGATGCATAGGAGCATCGCTTTTGGCGGCTGCAAAGGCATCTGCCTGAGCAGTTTGTTCAGCAGCAGGTGCTGCGACCTCTTCTGTAGTTGTAGCCTCAGAAGCATTTTCATCCTGTGCATTTGCTACTTGGAATTGAGCAGAAATCGTAAGAAAGCCGATTACTGCCAAAAACATGAAAATTTTTTTCATAAGTTTTCTGTAATTAATTATTAAACAATGTATTAAATAGTTATAGTTTTCTATTATGGTATAACCCTTACAAATTATCGTGCAATTTAGTTAAAAAAAAACTAAACAGCACTATTTATTTGAAATTTCTCCCCTGAGATTCTCAGCCATTTTGATTCTAACTTCACGATTGTCTGAATATTGTCCAAGAAGAAAAAAAAGTTTGGATAATGCGGACTCAAAAGTGATATCATTGCCGCTGATCACACCTGCATTTTTAAGAATAATGCCATTGGAGTATGCATTCATATCAACGCTTCCGCATTTGCACTGGCTGACATTGAATACTACAACATCCCTTTTGATCGCACACTCCTCGATTGCATTCAAAAACCACTCTGAAGCAGGAGCATTGCCCGACCCGAATGTTTCCAGAATCAGGCCCCTCAGTCCTTCCATATTGAGAACCGAATCAACATACTCCCTGTTCATGCCCGGGAATATTTTCAGCACTGCGACAGAGGTGTCAAGTTTGGTGAATATTTTCAGCTGCTTGCCCCATTTTCGCGGATGTCTTATAGCCTGTTCATTATATTTGATATGAATGCCTACATCAGCCAAAGCAGGATAGTTGGCGGAACGGAATGCCCTGAAATTCTCGGCATTGTCCTTTGTTGTTCTGTTGCCTCTGAATAATTTGCTTTCAAAATATATACAGACTTCAGGAACGCAAGGATGGCCATCGTTATCCCTTGCCGCAGCAAGTTCGATGGATGAGATCAGGTTTTCCTTACCGTCGGTCCGCAGCATTCCGACAGGCAACTGGCTTCCCGTAAAAATCACCGGCTTTTCGAGATTCTCAAGCATGAAACTCAGAGCAGATGCAGAATAAGCCATAGTATCAGTACCATGAAGCACGACGAATCCGTCATAACTGTCATAATTTTCTTTAATGATAGATGCAAGTTCAATCCAAAACGGTACATCAACATCCGAAGAATCAATTACAGGATCGAATGAGCGGGTGTCGAGTTTGTAAATGAATTTCTTC
>CAZPLM010000039.1:10627-12816 GCA_964587275.1 uncultured Muribaculaceae bacterium
CGGGATGAGCGATCCGTCCGATTCTCGGCGGATCATTCCGATGGTGCCGCCGGTATAAATCAATAGAATTTTCTGTTTCATTCCATCATTGTAATTTAAATAACTGTTTAGCATTTTCCGTGGTTATTCTGTCAATATATTCTAATGGAAGATGCATGATATCAGCCACTTTACTTGCAGTAAACCGAATATATGAACTCTCATTACGTTTGCCCCTGAATGGGACAGGGGTGAGCCAAGGCGCATCTGTTTCAAGTATTATGTCAGAAATTGGGATTTCTTCCAGGATTTTTGCAACACCTGAGTTTTTATAGGTTACCACACCGCCTATCCCGACCTTGAAATCACCGTACTTTTTCATTATCAGGTAAGTCTCATAACTCCCTGAATATGCGTGAAAAACACCTGTTAAAGGCTTGTTCGCCTTCTCCAGTATTTCAAAAATATCTTCAGTAGCTTCTCTTGAATGGATGATGACAGGCATACGGAGTTTGCAGGAAAGATTGAGTTGGTCAAGAAATACCATCTTCTGCTCTTCAAGTCGCTCTTTTGACCAGTATTCATCGAGTCCGATCTCGCCTATTGCATAATAATGACCGGTCTCAGCCTTGTCATGGACAAATTCAAGCTCTTTTTCCCATCCCTCTCCAACAGATGTGGGATGCAGGCCAATGCAAGGCATTGCATAATCTTTGAGCTGTTCGGCGCAGCGCATCATTTTGTCGTGATACGTAGAGTCTATTGCCGGCATGATCATCTTTTCGACTCCATTGTCTTTTGCCCTCTGTACAACATCGCCGAAATCCTCGGCAAAGGCATCATCGTAAATATGGGAATGCGTGTCAATCATTAATGTTAGTCATGCGAACGGATGCAAAGTTAAAAATGAAAATGCATTTTTATATGGTTCCAAATTTATTTGACGGAAAAATTGCAATTTTTTTATCCATTTCAAGTTTTATCAAAGGAAGTGAAAGTTCCTGAGGCGAAATTTTCAACTTTTCCGAGAGTTCATCGGCATCAAGCGGTCCCTGTTGTGAAAGAATTGTCAGGATAGTCCCTCTCAGATCGTCATAATTACTGTTGCAATCAATTATAGCCGGAGAACTGTCATCCCAACAGAGCACTCTGGCTATCGATTCTCCACCCAGGGCAATCCTTGCCACCTCATCTTCTATCAGTTTATTGCAGCCTGAAGAGGTGGGATCGCATACCTTTCCTGGTATTGCAAATACTTCACGATCATATCCTCCGGCCATAAGTGCCGAAATAAGGCTTCCGCCTTTTGAACGGGATTCACAGACAAGCAGCCCGTCACACATCCCGGCAATGATCCTGTTCCGACTGACGAAATTGTGAGGAAACGCAGGAGCATCAGAACAAAAATCGCTTACGAGGGCACCTGACTGCATTATTTTTTCTGAGAGCTCAGTATGGCGCGGTGGATAAATATGATTGAAACCTGTGCCCATAACAGCAATTGTATCAAGTCCGAATTCAATAGCGGCATTGTGCGCTGAAGCATCTATTCCATAAGCGAGTCCGCTTACGATAACGGGCTTTATTGCGCAGTGAGACAGATATTCTATGATTTTCCTGCAACATTCCTTCCCATAAGGGGTTGCGGCCCTTGTTCCAACAATTGAGAGAAATCTTGAGCCGTTGAGACTGCAGTTCCCCTTTTCAAACAGGAGGACAGGAGCGTCAATGCACTCTTTCAACCTTTCCGGATATCGTCTGTCTTCGATGAAAAGCGGTACGATATCTCTTTTTAAATGCCATTCAATTTCCCTTTTTGCCTCATCCAAAGCAACCGGTGAGAGGAGTCGGTCAACATAAAGTTCACCGTGCGGCATTATATGCAGAAGTTCCTTTCTGGAGGAGTGAAAAAGATCTTCGATCGAATCAAACTCCTCAAGCAGCCTTTTTGCCTCTTTCCATTTGTAAATAAAAGTTCTGCTCAGAGCGCAGGCATAAATTAATAATTCCTGTTCCATACCCACTTTTTTGCAAGGTAAGAAACAGGAATATAACGCAGGGGAATTTAAAACAATTTATTGTTTTTCCCTAAATAATAAGCATTGCATCGCCGTATGTGCCGAACCGGTAGTCTTCTTTGAGAGCCACCTTATATGCATTCATGACATTTTCATAACCTCCGAATGCGGCAACATTCATCAGCATTGTCG
>CAZPLM010000040.1:0-12803 GCA_964587275.1 uncultured Muribaculaceae bacterium
TTTTACTTTACATTCTCTGTTATCAAGAGCAGGAATTTTAACAGTTACTTCGCTGCCTTTTGTAAGTCCGCTGAGAAGATCCTCACGTACATCAAATGTGAAATACATCTGTTCAAGATCAGTAATTGTCATTACCGGAGATCCGGTGCCGATAAGTTCTCCAACTTTAGGGAATGTCTCTGAAACCTCTCCGTCTGAAGGGGCAATCAGATAGATCTCATCAAGGTATGATTCTACCTCTGAAACAGCGCCTTCAGCCTGTGCCACAAGTGCTCTTGCCGCCTCCTTATCTTCTGTCTGTGCGCCTTTGCAGGCCATGTCATATTGAGTTTTGGCCGCATTTGCAGTTGCCACTGCTGCTTTGTACTGAGCTTCTGCCTCGTCAAGTTTTTGAGCAGATACTACTTCTTTTGCGTAAAGATTTTTTACCCTGTTGTATGTCTTTTCGTAAATTGTCACTCCTGCTTCCGCCTTCTGCCACATTTCATAAGCAGCATCTTTCTGCTCCTGTCTTGCTCCATTAATAGCCTTTCTGTTCTGTGCTTCAGCAGCTCTTTTCGCAGCATTTGCCTGGGCAAGTTTAGCTCTTATTTCCGGACTGTCTACAATAGCGAGTGTATCTCCTTTTTTGACCATATCACCCTCTTCGGCACGGAACAGTTCAATTCTGCCCGGTACTTTAACGGATACTCTGTACTCTGTCGCTTCCGCTTCACCCTGAAGAATTAACGGTTCAGGTCTGAATGCGAATACTCCAATGAGGGAAACAACTACAATAACCGCTATTATTGCGATTAATCCTACTAACAAACTGTTTTTCTTTGGCTGATTCATGATTATATTATTTTTTATTATTCAATTATTACTTATTTTAAAATACCTCTTGCCTTATCAAGATAAAGCTTGCAAAGCTTGACATCGATTCCGGCGTCTATCTTGTCTGAATAAGCGGAAAGCCAGGCTGTTTGTGCTTCCATCAGTTCTGCAGGCGATATCATTCCTTCCTGGAATGAGTCATTTGCGAATCTGAGATTTTCTTCCGCATTGTCAATATTTGAATTTGCTTTTATTAGATTTTTGTTTGCTTCATTAATCCTGAATGTACACTGGTTTACCTGAAGCTCAATTTTTTCTTTAGCCTCGTCAAGTTGATAACGGGCCTGGCGTTGTTTGCTTTTTGCCGCATTCAAGGTATGGATACGCTCTCCGAAATGAGTTATCGGCATGCTGACGACTACACCTACATTGTACATTGAACTGAATTTATTGCTGAATCCATTGAAGATGTTAGGATTTGAAGCCATAATTCCTCCTTCAAGAGCAATATTCGGCATAAAACGTGATTTTGCGATATTCGTGCTGTATCCTGCCATTTTATTCATTTCTTCAAGCATCTGTATCTCAGGACGTCTTGCGAGTACTTCATCCATTGTTCCGTCTGTTATTATTTCATCCGTCATTGGCATCTGTTCTCCCGGATCGTTGTCAGCTATTTTATATGAGCCGTTTATATCAAGTCCGCACAGTTGGAACAGAGCCATTCTCGACAGACTGAGTCCGTTTTCTGCTTTCGTCTTTGTCATTTCAGCCTCGTTGAGCTTGACTTTGACTTTCAGATAATCTCCTTTTGTAGCAACACCTTCGTCAAGCATTGCCGAAACATCATGTTCGAGTTTATTCAGCAGTTCACAATACTGTTCGGCAAGATTGAATTTGCTCTCAAGTGAGACAACTCTCCAGTATGCCTCATCTACTTCCTGTATCAGCTCCTGTCGTTCGCTGTCATATTGAATATCGGCAAGGGATTCGGTACTTCTTGCAAGTCTGTACAACTCTCTGATCTTTCCTCCCATAAAAACCGGCTGAACAAATCCGATCTTTCCTGCGTAAACGTTCTTCATGTCGAATTCCATCGATTCTTTAGGCAGGTATGCATATTGTTTCCATTGGATTTTGTCAGGTTCAGTCTTTGGGTTGAATAGATTCCCGTCAGCATCAAGCAGAGCGTACTGACCGTCAACCATTGTGACTTTATTGTTTATCTGGTCCATGGTAAATCCGAATGACCCGTCTGCCATTACTGTACCTATGGGGAGATATGCATCGGCTGATAAAAGTGAGATGTTCTTTGAATTTTTCATATACATACCGTTTGCCGAGACGTTCGGGAGAAATTGAGTCAATGCTGCACGTTTGAGTTCTCTTGCTTCTTTGATTTTTTCTCCGGAAATGAGAATGTTCTTATTTGCCTCCAAAGCAAGTTGTCGGCAAGTTTCGAGATTCAGCGGCTGATTTGCTGAAACAGAATCCTGCCCGTATGATAATGGCAATTGAATTATCATAAGCAAGATCAGGAGTAATGTTTTTTTCTGACACATATATTGTAATATTTTATTTTTTTTCAATCCCGTGCAAAGGAAAGAAAGAATTATGCCGATAACTTTTTTATTTATCTAAATAGCCAACCATAACGACTTTTAGAACAATTTTCTGACAAATTGTCTTATCTGAATAATATCCCTACCTTTGCGGACCAATAAATCAATGTCCTTTTATTGTCATGAATATAGATTTGATGAAGAAGAGACCCGATGATTTACTGAATACTCCAGTTGTTCAGCAGACTTCATTCTGGTCAAGGGTAAAGCTCAATCAGGGAATTACTTCAAAGGCATTTGACTACAGGATACCAAACAGAGAGTTATATTTGAATGTGGGAGGCTATTCCTGTACTGCTGCCGATTTCGTCATATTCCTGCAATATCTAAATCGTGAGGAGTGCATCGCCTATTTGCCCTATGGTCCTGAAGTAGAGCCCTCCGAGGAGCGGCAGGGCCCCTTTTTGGAAGAGTTGTCTGAAATCATCCGCTCATATATTCCTTTAGACTGCATAACAATACGTTATGACTTAAATTGGCAGTCTCACTGGTGTAAAAATGAGGATTATGACAGTGAGGGGAACTGGTTGGGGGTGCCTGACAAACAATATCAGGAGTTTCAAATGAATTATGGGACTGTTAATTGGAACCTTGTCAAGTGCAATATGGATATTTTGCCTTCAAATACCGTCATGGTGGATTTGACAGTGTCGGAAGAGGAAATATTGACCAGAATGAAGCCAAAAACAAGGTACAATATTGGACTGTCTCTCCGTAAGGGAATCAAGGTCAGGACACTCGGTATGTCAAGTCTCAGTGTCTGGTATAAACTATACCTTGAGACGGCGGAGCGTAATGGTTTGCATGTTAATGATATACTTTATTTTGAATCAGTTCTTTCGGCAAGAATGAAGGAGAACTCTTCTTCAGTCCAGGTCAAATTGCTCGTCGCTTATGATGGTGATGACCCTCTGGCTGCAATGTTTCTGCTGATTTCCAGTCACCGTGCTACTTATTTATATGGCGCATCTTCTTCATCTAAACGGAATCTGATGCCTGCCTATGCACTTCAGTGGGAGGCCATGAGACAGGCAAAGGCTTTCGGATGTACTGAATATGATATGTTCGGCATCTCTCCAGTTTCAGATCCGACACATCCAATGTACGGGCTGTATAAGTTCAAGCGTGGTTTCGGAGGAGAGATTTTTCATCAACTCGGCTGTTGGGATTATCCACTTCGAAAAGACAAGTATGCAATTCTACAAGCTTCAGAAATGAACATTAAAGGGTATTATAAGTAGCGTTGCCGTCCATTATCAGCCGGACTAAATCAGTTTGGCAATATTGCCCTTGACAAAAACCAGAACGCCATTTTCTAATGGGGAGGCAGGCCAGATTTTTATTGTATCAGGAAGATCATTTGGGAATACTCTTATTGGAGCCGCATCACCAAACTTTGCACAATAAACAGGAAACTTTGAGAAGTTGTTGAACATAATGCAAACCGGACGTTTTGAAGAGTTGCCTTTTAGGTCAAACGGGACGAAAGCGACTTTGTGTCTGATGCTTTCAAGCTGGAGCTGAAGCCTTTCATTCAATTCATTTTCATTGCAAATCGATCGTAATCCCTCACTATATTTAATTGCAATTCCGCTTGTCCCTGCATTTGTATTGATGTTCTCAACAGGAAGTGTTATTACCGCATTTCCTACAAATTTGTCAGGTATCATACTTTTACCGCGAATATCGACATTGGTGACAATTGAAAAGACCACGGCATATTTTGTATTCCATCCTTTTTCTTCCTCTGAGAGCATCTTTGTTATTATAGCGCAAATGACAGAATTGTCGCTGATCTTGCCTTCATTATTTTCGAAACATCTGTTTTTAATCTCATCTATCTGATCTTTATTGATAATGACAGGCTCTTTGTCACTCATTTTTCTACTTAAGAGACTTTTCATAAATATTATAAAATTGCCGAATCCTACCTTATGCCATTTTTTTTCAATCAGGATGCTGTGTAATTCTTTAGTTGTGTGTAAGATAGGCGGGAGTAGCTTTTGATCGATAACGGGTTTTAAAATGGTTTCACCCCTGTAGACAGAAGCCCAGTCATTGACAAAATTGTAAAGGGTTGCCCCGTCTGCGCATACATGACTGACTGCAATTGACAAAAGTACGCCGTCGGAAAGACGGACAACCTTAATAGACATTGGAGCGCATTTGCCTGCCTTAAAATCCTTTATCTTAAAGACGGGTTTGTATCTTGATGGTATTTTCCAGCTTGTCATCAACTCGTCGCAATTGGCAGACTGCTGTTCCTCTGTTTCGAATTGGACACCCATGTAGGTGCATTCAATGTGATTATGCCCACTCATTGTTCCACAGAAAATTGCGTAATCTGAAAGTACGTCTGCAAGAGATTTTTTCAGCCTGTCAATATCAATTTCATAATTGAAAAGCCAGCTTCCGCTGTTGATCATAGAGAGAAGAGTCGAGTCCAGTGGAGAATAATTCCAATTGCCTTTTGCTTTGATTTCGGTTGCCTTGATGAGTTCCATTTTGTCCAAATTAAGATATTACCAGCCATATAGATACAACTATCATAAAACCGGCTACGATCTTTTGATATAATTTTTTATTATTGATTTTTCTGAGCATTCTGTTTGCAATAAAGTTGCCTAATACCATGGCGGCACCTATGTACAGTCCTTCCATGAAGATATGCGTATTCATCAGTGATAACTTGTTGTACATTATTATTTTGACAAGGTGCATAGCAGCTGCGGCAGTTGCTTCAGTCGCAATATATGACACAGGGGCAAGCCCTATTGATAAAAATACAGCACTGCTTAAGGGTCCGGATATACCCATAAGACCATTTATGCCCCCTGTTATTCCGCCTCCGATCAGCAATGTGGCCCTGCTTTTCGGAAGGTTCATTTTGCCCATTATTTTCATTACAGCGAAAATAATCAGCACGACACCAAGAATCTGAGTCATAATATGTTTTGGGGCAATTGAAAACCCGAGAACGCCAAGGGCTGTAAGAGGAATTGCAGTCAGGAGGAAATATCCTGCATATTTCCACACAATTGATTTAAGACCGAATGCCATTTTTGAAATGTTGCTCATTAGCTGAGCTATTGTGGAAATAGGCACTGCAACGTCAATTCCATAAAAATATGTAATGACAGGCAAAAGAATCATTCCCCCGCCAAAACCTACCGCACCGGAAAGTAATCCTGCTATTAACCCTACTAAAACGAGAACAACGTAAGTCATTATTATTTAGTTAACTTTGACTATTTTGATTGCGCAGCCTCCACCGGGCGCGAGTTTGATTTTCAAAGTGGATTTTGAGGTGATCCGTTTGTTGTAAATGCAGTAACTCATAGGGTTTTTCTGCCAGTCTGCGTCATCTGCATCGGCATATACAGTCGCGGTGTATTTGACGCCAGGCGCAAGAAATGAACAATCTATCAGAGCGGTGCGACTGTTCTCGTCAGTAATGGCACCCACAAACCATATCTCTTTTCCTTTTGATTTTCTGGCTACGGTTATGTAATCCCCGGGTTCGGCTTCAAGATAAACGCTGTTATCCCAATCGACGTCTACATCTTTGATAAATTGAAATGCATCCATTTTTTTTCGGTAGTTTTCTATCAGATCTGCTGCCATCTGGATTGGGCTGTACATCGTCACATACAGAGCAAGCTGTTTTGCCAAAGTGGTGTGAACCTGGCATTTGTTTCCTGCCTGGTAATGGTCCATCTTAATTTCAAAAATACCGGGGGTGTAGTCCATAGGTCCACCCATCAGGCGCGTAAATGGCAGGATAGTTTCATGTTCAGGCGGATTTCCCGCACTCCATGCATTGAATTCATTTCCTCTGGCTGCTTCACAGGCCATAAGATTGGGGTATGTCCTGTGAAGACCTGTCGGTCTGACCGGTTCATGGGCGACAAGCATGATATTATTGTCGGCCATTTTTTTTATGACCCTGTTGTAGTGATTGACCATCCACTGTCCGTCATGCTTTTCACCACGTGGAATGATTTTGCCCACATAGCCTGTCTTTACTGCACCATAATCATACTGTTTCATGAAATCTATCGCTCCGTCAATTCGCCTTTCATAATTAGTGACGGATCCTGATGTCTCATGATGCATGATAAGTCCAACTCCTTTTGATTTGGCATATTCCGACAGTTCGGCAACATCAAAGTCAGGGTAGGGAGAAATGAAGTCAAATACTTCTTCTTTCCAGTTTCCCGACCAGTCTTCCCATCCTACATTCCAGCCCTCCACGAGTACTGATGCAAATCCGTTTTCAGCGGCAAAGTCTATGTATTCTTTTGTATGGGAAGTTGTCGCTCCGTGCCTTCCGTTTGGAGTAAGTGAGTTCCAGTCCATTCCCTCAAGTTTAATGTTTCCCATATCGGCATAATTCCACGAAGATCTGTCCGGTACATGCATCTCCCACCAGATACCGATGTATTTCTGTGGCTTGATATAGTCAAAGTTGTCAAGTTTGCATGGATCGTTAAGATTGAGGATTGTTTTTGATGCAAGTATATCGGTTGCTTTGTCGCTTATAAGGACAACGCGCCACGGAGTCCTGCACGGAGTTTGCAAATATGCCTTTATTCCATAAGCATCAGGTACGAGTGAGGCCGTAAATACATCTTTTCCTCTGTCAATCGACAACTGCATGGCCGGATAATCCACTAATGAGGCTTCAAAAATATTGATATATAATCCATTATCACTCTTTAACATAACAGGGCTCTGAATGGCATTGTCTGCGAATACTTCATTTGTCCCGATCCCGCTGCCATCGACTTTGTATGCATCGATTTCACTGATTCTTGTGGTAGAATAGGGGAATTCATTAGAATCGTATGCTCCGGGAATCCAGAAAGTCCTGTGATCTGCCGTCATTGCAAATTCAGTCAATTCATCTTTTATTCTGAAATATGAAAGAGCGTCATTTTTGTCAAATTCATATCTGAATCCGATACCGTCATTATATACTTTGAAATGAATGGTCATTCCCTCTCCATTATCTTTTTTCAACTCTGCCGTGAGCCCGGAGAAGTTGTCGCGGATTGAATTGACTTCACCCCAGATCGGTTTCCATACAGTATCGCATTCGGACCGCTTGACGGATTCAACAACGAACCCTGACTTCATCTCTTTTCCGTCTGTCAGTATGAATCCGAGTCTGCTCTCCCTGACAACAATCTCTCCTTTATATGAAACTGTATAATAAGGTTCACCTTTTTCATTCAACAGAAAAGTCAGTGTGATTTCACCGTTTGGAGAGGAAATACTCTCCTCTGTATTTGAGGATGACTGCTTATCTGTTGCATCCTTTATTGATGAGGCACTCATATTTGCCATTCCTGTAATAATCAGGGCTGCAAGGCAAACAATAATTCGTTTCATAAGTATGGATTTAGAATATTAAATTTTGCACATTTCAAATTTAAGACTTTTATGGTTTCAAGCAAAATAATGATGAACTGCTGACTGGTATGAACACTGACATGTAAGTGCAAAAAGAGGATGGCTAAAACTTTTTAGCCACCCTCTTTTTAAGAATTATGTATTTGGTTATTACATTCCAAGTATATATGCAAACATCAGTGGAGCAACTATGGTTGCATCTGATTCAACTACAAATCTTGGAGTATGAATATCAAGTTTGCCCCAGGTGATCTTCTCATTAGGAACGGCACCTGAATAAGAACCATAAGATGTTGTTGAGTCCGATATCTGGCAGAAATATTGCCATAGAGGAACATCAGGCATTGCAAGGTCCTGTGACATCATAGGTACAACGCAGATAGGGAAGTCTCCTGCAGTACCTCCACCGATCTGGAAGAAGCCGACACCTTTTCCGCCGCCATTCTTTTTATACCATTCGGTAAGGAAGATCATGGTCTCTATACCATTTTTGATCATTGATTTGGATGCGTCGAATTCACCTTTGATACAGTGTGCGGTATAGATGTTACCTGTCGTGCAGTCTTCCCATGCAGGAACTACGATTGGAATATTTTTCTGACAAGCCGCAAGGACCCAACTGTCTTTTGGATCGATTTCATAATATTGTTCGAGAACTCCGCTGCGGAGCAATCTGTAAATTACCTCCCAAGGGAAGAGCCTTTCACCTTTTGCTTTCATATCTTTCCAGATATCAACCAGATGATCCTCAAGTCTCCTGAAGGCTTCTTCTTCAGGAATACAAGTGTCTGTAACCCTGTTCATGTGGCTGTCAAGGAGTTCTTTTTCCATTTCAGGTGTCAAATCTCTGTAATATGGAACTCTTTTATAATGAGAGTGCGCAACGAGATTCATAATATCTTCTTCAAGATTATTTGCAGAGCAGCATACAATCTGGAATTTGTCCTGACGGATCATTTCAGCCAGAGAAATACCTAATTCTGCCGTGCTCATAGCACCAGCCATTGCGAGCATCATTTTTCCACCCTTATTGATGTGTTCATCGAAAGCTACTGCGGCATCAACAAGTGTAGCAGAGTTGAAATGGCGGTAGTTGTGAGTGATAAATTTAGAAATAGGACCTTTTGTCATAATTATAAATTGTTTATTTAGTAGTTTCTTTTTTGTGACGGCAAAAATACAACTTTAAACCGAGATTATCATTGAAAAGAACAATATTTTCTCTACTTTTGCGGGATTAGAAAAACAAAGAAACTATTATGATCACAAAAGAGGCTGTTGAAGTATTCAAGACCATTGAAACTCCATTCTATTATTATGATGTAGAGCTGCTTGACAAAACACTGGCTCTCTACGCCGGACTTATTAAAAAATACGGATACAATGCGCACTATGCTATGAAGGCTAATGCCAACGATCGTATTCTTGACATTATCAGAAATTACGGACTGGGCGCCGATTGCGTAAGCGGCAATGAGGTGAAGCTCGCTGTCAAATCAGGATTCGATCCTCAGAAAATCGTATTTGCCGGCGTTGGAAAATCAGACAGAGAGATAAGGGAGGCATTGAAGGACAATATCTTCAGTTTTAATTGTGAATCTATTCCTGAGATTCAGGTGATTGACGCATTAGCAGGCCGCCTTGGCAAAAAGGCAAGAATCTCAATCAGGGTAAATCCAGATATTGATGCCCATACTCATAAATATATCAGTACAGGCAGGAAAGAGGATAAGTTTGGAATAAGTCCATGGGCATTTCAGGATGTGACAGATGTCATTCGCAGTTGCAAAAATCTTGAATTTCTCGGATTGCATTTTCATGTCGGATCACAGATAACGGATCTTTCTGTATTTGAACTGACCTGCAAAAGAGTTGAGGAGCTTCAGAAATGGTTTATTGACCACAATATTCCTATCAACAATATCAATTTAGGTGGAGGTCTTGGAGTTGACTACAATAATCCTGTGACTGATCCTGTTGCTGATTTTGAAAAATATTTTGAAATAATAAACAAAAATCTGATTGTAAGAAAAGGACAGAAGGTACATTTTGAACCGGGGAGAGCTATTGTTGCACAATGCGGTCATTTGATTACCAGAGTATTATATGTTAAGCTCGGCCAAAAAAAGAAGTTTGTGATACTTGATGCCGGAATGAATGATCTGATTCGCCCAGCTCTTTATCAGGCTCATCATGATATTGAAAATCTTACTTCAGATAAAAGAAAAATAAGATATGACGTTGTCGGTCCTGTATGCGAATCAAGTGACAGGTGGGGAATGAATCTGATGCTCGCCAAGGCAACAAGAGGCGATATATGCGCAATTCATTCTGCCGGCGCTTATGGACAGGTAATGGCAATGAAATACAATCAGAGAGATTTGGCGAAAGCCCGGTACTCTGACACATTATTAAACAGATAACTATTTTATGTTTGAAAATCTAATTGACAGGCTCGAGGGTTCTTTCAAGCTGATCAAAGGACAGGGAAAGATTACTGAGATAAATGTCTCGGAGACATTAAAGGAGGTTCGTAAGGCTCTGCTTGATGCCGATGTGAGTTACAAGGTGGCAAAGTCATTTTGTGATGATGTCAAGCAGGCTGCAATGGGACAAAATGTACTGAAAGCAGTTCGTCCCGAGCAGATGATGGTCAAAATAGTCCACGATGAACTTGCGGAACTTATGGGAAGCGAGGCTTCCGAGATTAATCTTAAAGGTAACCCCGGAATCGTACTGGTAGCCGGTCTTCAGGGATCAGGTAAAACTACTTTTTCTGCAAAACTCGCACTGAACTGCAAGTCCAAAAAGGGGATGAAGGTAATGCTCGTTGCCGGGGACGTCTATCGTCCTGCTGCAATCGATCAGTTGAAGGTGCTTGGAGAACAGACAGGCGTTTTTGTCTATTCCGAGGATGGAGTAAAAGACCCTGTGGCGATAGCCAAAAATGCAATTTCAGTTGCCAAAAAAGAGGGCTATTCTCCGGTGATAATTGATACTGCCGGACGTCTTGCAGTTGACGAGGAGATGATGAACGAGATTGCCGCAATCAAAGAGGCTGTTCATCCATCTGAAACTCTCTTTGTCGTAGATGCGATGACAGGTCAGGATGCGGTAGAAACCGCTAAATCTTTCAATGACCGATTGGATTTCGATGGTGTCGTCCTGACTAAAATGGACGGTGATACGAGGGGAGGTGCGGCCCTTTCTATTAAAGCTGTTGTAAATAAGCCTATTAAATTCATAAGTTCAGGTGAAAAGATGGAAGCCCTGGACATATTCTATCCTAAACGTATTGCCGACAGAATTCTTGGAATGGGCGATGTTGTCTCTCTTGTTGAAAAGGCGCAGGAACAATATGATGAAGAAGAGGCTCGCAAACTCCATAAGAAGATTGTAAAGGATCAGTTCACGCTCGATGATTTTTATCATCAGATCCAGCAGGTTAAAAAGATGGGCAACATCAAGGATCTTGCTTCAATGATACCGGGCGTAGGCAAGGCGTTGAAAGATGTTGAAGTCGACAACAACTCATTCAAGGGTATTGAGGCTATTATTCAGTCAATGACACCTTATGAAAAGGAGAATCCGTCTGCTATAAATGGCAGCAGGAGAAAAAGGATCGCTCAGGGTAGCGGGACCACTATGGTTGAGGTTAACAGATTGCTTAAGCAGTTTGAGGATACCCGTAAAATAATGAAAAATGTTGCCGGAGGAGCTGCGGCAAAGATGATGAAGAAAAAAAGGAGGTAAAAATGATACTGTTGGATGGAAAAAGTGCTTCGATGAAAATTAAAGAGCAGATTGCCGTGCAGACTGCTTCATTTATCTCAAAAGGAGGGAAAATTCCTCATTTGTGCGCAATTATCGTGGGTGAGGATGGGGCGAGTAAAACTTATGTCGCAAGCAAGGAAAAATCCTGCTCTCAGGTGGGATTCAAGTCAACTGTTATCAGAATGCCTGAAGAAACTACTGAATGTGAACTTCTTGAGAAGGTAAAAGAGATAAATGAAGATAGTGATGTTGATGGTCTTATTGTCCAGCTGCCTCTCCCGGCTCACATTGATGACAAAAAGGTCATTATGGCTATTGACCCTCACAAGGATGTTGATGGATTTCATCCGGTCAATGTCGGTGAGGTTACTTCAGGTATGCCTGGCTATATAAGCGCAACTCCTTACGGAATAGTTTCATTACTCAGTCTTTACGGAATAAATACCTCCGGGATGCATTGTGTTGTACTTGGAAGAAGCAATATTGTTGGGCGCCCCATTGCCAATCTTCTGTCTCAGAAGTCGAGTGTGCTTATGAAAGAGTTCTGTGATGAAGGCTCGTCAGGCGCAAAAATTGGAGACTGTACAGTGACTATATGCCACAGCCGTACAAATGATATTGCATCTTATACCCGTCAGGCGGACATAATAATTGCTGCAATAGGTATTCCTGAATTTTTGAAAGCCGATATGGTAAAGGAAGGGGCTATAGTTATCGATGTTGGAATTACACGATTGCCTGCTCCCGAAACACCTAAAGGTTACCGTATTGTCGGTGATGTGGATTTTAATGCAGTCGCTCCTAAATGTTCATACATTACCCCTGTTCCGGGAGGTGTGGGTTTAATGACTGTAGTGTCATTGCTTCGCAATACACTTCGTTCTGCAATGGATAAATGCAGACTGTCATAGTTTGACTGAAACTATTTTTCGGGTTTCATATCTCGATAGCCGTATTTGGCAATCGGGTTCCCATTTTCCCATATTACAGTCAGAGGCATTGAGCCATTCGTAATCCTCAGAAAATCAGAAGACTCTATGAAAATCCATTTGGAACAGTCCAACCCTGTGTCCTTAAAAAACTCTGATGGAGATGTTGAACTGTAAATCCCTTTATCAGGCAAAGTGATTAATTCTGAATAAGAATGTCCTCCGAGATCATCGGCATTTCGACCAA
>CAZPLM010000041.1:0-12154 GCA_964587275.1 uncultured Muribaculaceae bacterium
ATCAAATATTTTAAAAAAGGCTCAGGCTGATGGGATTGTTGATGAGGATGCTGCGGTCTCTATAAGGGAAGGGAAGGCTTTGATCCCGATTGCATCCGGTAGCAAGAAAAAACTCCCGGGTCTCGTATATGACGAGTCGTCAAGCGGGAAAACCTCCTTTGTGGAGCCTCTTGAAGTTGTTGAGTTGAACAATCAGGTTAGAGAACTGCGGTTTGAGGAGCAGAGGGAGATAGCAAAGATTCTTTATGATTTTACTGTTTTTCTTCGTCCATATCTTGAAGATCTGATTGCCGGCGCCGAGTTCCTTGGAGAGATCGATTTTATTCGTGCGAAAGCTTATGTGGCTCTGGATATGATTGCCGGAATGCCGATTATTTCTCATAGTGGTGAACTTTCCTTAAGAAAGGCTCGTCATCCATTGTTGGAGAGCGCTTTGCGCAAAGAGAACAAAGAGATTGTGCCACTGACTCTTTTTTTAAACAGAGATAAGCATATTTTGTTGATATCAGGTCCGAATGCAGGAGGTAAATCAGTCTGCCTCAAGACTGTGGGATTGCTTCAATATATGTTCCAGTGGGGCACGCTGATACCTATTTCCGAGATATCCGAACTGACGATTTTCAATGACATATTTGTGGATATAGGAGATGACCAGTCACTTGAAAATGACTTGAGTACATATAGTTCTCATCTTTATAACATGAAGGAAATGGTGGGCAGTGCCGACAGCTATTCTCTTGTGCTTATAGATGAATTTGGAAGCGGAACCGAGCCTGCAGCCGGCGGAGCCATTGCGGAAGCCGTCCTGTCCGAGCTTGATAAAGCAGGTGTTTATGGGGTTATAACCACCCATTATACCAATTTGAAACTTTATGCAAATAACAGCACCGGTGTAACAAATGGAGCGATGCTTTTTGATACGGCCAACATCAAGCCTCTGTTTAAACTGGAAATGGGATTGCCGGGCAACTCATTTGCTTTTGAATTGGCAAGGAAAATCGGCTTGCCTGAGTATGTTATTAAAAATGCCGAGGAGCGGGCAGGTAGTGAGTTTGTTGATATTGAGCGGCATTTGCGCAAGATAGCTCGTAACAAGAGGGCAATTGATGAGAAACTTGTCCGTATCAAGGCGACAGACAAGACACTTGAGGGGCTTACTGAAAAATATGAGAAAGAGCTTGGAGATATCAAGGCAATGAAGAAAAAGATCATTGACGAGGCAAAGGATGAGGCGAAGGAGATAATTTCAGAAGCCAATAAGAAGATAGAAAAGACGGTCAGGGAGATAAAGGAAGCACAGGCAGAGAAAGAGAAAACCAAAGAATTGAGGAAGGAAATCGAGGAATTTTCAAAAAAAATAGAAACGGATAATTCCAACGAGACAGACAGGGAGATTGACAGGAAAATGGAGCAGATCCTGGCACGCAGGCAGAGGGAAAAGGAGAGAAAACAGATGAGACTGCGTAATAGTGGCAATGGAGTTTCTGTTGTCTCCAAAAAGGTTGAAGTTAAGGAAGACGGGCCTCTGAAAGTGGGAGATAAAGTCAGAATCAAAGATAATGACATGATTGGTGAGGTTATGCAGATTTCTGCCAAGTATGTGTCAATTTCAACAGGTGATATAATTAGCAAGATAGCAGCCTCCAAATTAGAAAGAATATCCAATCAGCAATATAAAAGCAGCATCAGGAAGAGTGTCTCTTCAAGACCGGTAACTGATTATGACTCGACGTCTATCTCTGAGAGACGGCTTGATTTTAAACCGAGCATCGATGTCAGGGGATGCAGACTTTATGATGCCATTGATCAAGTGACAAAGTTTATTGATGATGCTCTTATGGTTGGAATGGGAGAGGTCAAAATTCTCCATGGTAAAGGTAATGGAGTGCTGCGGGAAGAGATTCGAAAATATCTGAAGAGCGTTCCGGGGGTAAATTCATTCAAAGATGAATCACTTGAGCAGGGTGGTTCAGGAATAACAGTTGTATATTTGGAATAAATTTTCTTAAATTTGAAACAAACATCCCAAAATGAAAAAAGTTTTTTTATTGTTTCTTTCGGTTGCATTCGTGCTTGCATCCTGCACAAACAGTTACAGAACTATTGAAAAAGTTTCCAATGATTTTCTTTCTCACTATTTTGCAATGGAATATGATGCCGCATGGGCATTATGCACACCGGACCTTGCCAGGAATCTCGAAACCACCACTTCTGAAATAGAATATCCTACTGAGCAGGTCAGAGAGGCTGTCGAAAAAGCATCAAAAGGGACGACCTTTCAGATAATGGAGATTGACAATAAGTCTGTAAAGAATAGAGCTCTCGTCAAATATGTAATAATAGTCGCCGGATCGAGCAAGCAGATCGAAAAAAGCATGACTCTCGAACTGACGGGAGGAGAGTGGAAGATAAGCGATATGAGGTAACTATTAAAGATTAAACGCCTTTTTGCATAACTCCACGCTGTCCAGCTTTTCCCAACCGAAGAATTGAACTTTTCGCCTCACTTTTTTTCCATCACGGATCATTTCCACTACTTTTTCATACGGATCTCTTCCCATGTGGCCGTATGTTGCCGTAGGTTCGAAAATAGGATTGGTCAACCCGAATTTTTCGATTATTGCGGCAGGCCTCAGGTCAAAAATTTTGTTTATTTCTGTTGCAATCTCACAATCTTTCCTGTTTACATTGCACTTCCCAAATGTATTCACAAAAATACTGATAGGCTTTGCAATACCGATTGCGTATGACAGTTGGACAAGAATTTCATCAGCCACTCCTGCTGCCACCATGTTTTTTGCTATATAACGGGCTGCGTATGCCGCTGAGCGGTCAACCTTGCTTGCATCTTTTCCTGAAAATGCCCCGCCGCCGTGTGCTCCGCGTCCTCCGTATGTATCCACAATGATTTTCCTGCCTGTCAAACCTGTATCTCCGTGAGGGCCTCCGATGACAAATTTGCCTGTCGGATTTACATACAGGTGGTATTTTTTATCGAAAAGGGCGGCATTCGCAGGCGAAAGCCTTGAGATAACTCTTGGTATCAGGATATTCTGTATATCGTCTCTGATCTTTTTATGCATTGCCTTCTCATCTGTGTTGAAATCATCATGTTGTGTCGAGATGACAATGGTATGTACCCTTAACGGTTTTTGGTTATCGTCATATTCGATTGTGAACTGGCTCTTTGCGTCCGGACGGAGATAGGGCATCAGTTCAGGTTCATCCTTTCTTATCTTTGCGAGTTCGATAAGGGCGATATGAGCAAGCGTAAGAGGAAGAGGCATGAATTCAGTTGTTTCTCTGCAGGCATAGCCGAACATCATTCCCTGGTCTCCGGCTCCCTGTTCTGCTTTGTTCACTCCCTGAGCAATGTCGGCTGACTGTTCATGGAGGGCGGAGATGACGGCGCATGAATCTGCATCGAACTGGTATTCGCTTTTTGTATATCCTATCTTCCTGATAGTATTTCTTGCAATGGTCTGAATGTCTGAGTAAGAGTCTTTTGTGCTGACTTCACCTCCGACTATTACAAGACCGGTGCTGACAAATGTTTCACATGCGACATGTGCATTGGGGTCTTGACGCAGGAGGTCATCAAGGATTGCGTCTGAAATCTGATCTGCTACCTTGTCCGGATGTCCCTCCGAAACGGATTCTGATGTAAATAAATATGCCATAATGTAATACTGTATTAAAAAAAAATCAAATCAATTCACTGCCTGTGAAAAGATTTGACCTCAAGACTTTCTGATAAACAGACTCTGCGAATAATAGATATTCGTTTTAGCATTTTTTAGGGTGGTTGCAAGCAGTCAAATCTTTCCACGGGGCTGCAAAGGTAATTGTTTTTTTTAAATATGCCAATATTAACCCTATTATTACGAAACTATTACAGAGCTATTTCGATTAAATTAATATTTGTAAGTTGTGGATAACTTATTTCTTTAATTATTGTCTATTATAAGTCGTTTGCTTAAATTTGCGGTGGAAAATTTTTCAAACAATTATAAAAACCTATGAGACAAATTATTAAGAAATTATCTTTAATGGTAATGGCTTTTTTTGTAGCCTTTACCGCCTTTGCTCAAGTGACGACATCGACCATCGGAGGCCGTATCACTGACAATAACAATTTGCCGGTTATCGGGGCGGCTGTCATAGCCACTCACGTTCCTTCAGGGACCGTATACGGCGTTGTTACAAACACTGACGGCCGCTATACTATTCAAGGTATGCGTACCGGTGGTCCGTATAAGGTGGAGATTTCCTGCCTTGGATTTCAGACAGTCACCTACACCGACATCACTCTTCTGCTCGGTGAGCCATACGGTCTGAACAGCATTATTAAAGAATCTTCTGAAAGTCTGGATGAAGCTATCGTTATCGCATCTTCTTCTTCAAAGTTTACTGCTGAGAAGACAGGTGCAACAACAAACATTTCAAACAAACAGATGAGAGAACTTCCTACTGTCAGCAGAAGTATCACAGACATTGCCAAACTTTCTCCTTACGGCGGAAGTGGAATGAGTTTTGCCGGATCTGACGGACGTTCATCAAACTTCACAGTTGATGGTGCAAACTTCAACAACAACTTCGGTCTTTCCAGTAACCTCCCTGGTGGTGGCAGCCCTATTTCCATTGATGCTCTTGATGAGATACAGGTAGTTATTTCTCCATACGATGTACGCCAGTCAAACTTCATCGGCGGCGGTGTAAACGCAATCACAAAATCCGGAACCAACCAGTTCAAGGGATCTGCTTATGCTTATCACCGTAATCAGAATATGAGAGGAAATACTGTTGATAAAGACGAACTCGGCGACAGAGGAAAAGAGAGCAATACTACCTATGGTATAACTTTAGGCGGTCCTATCATTAAAAATAAACTTTTCTTCTTTGTCAATTACGAAAATACTAAGACTCCTACTATTGTCAACCGCTGGAGACCATCAGTGGATGGTGTAGCCGATCCTGATCTGTTTATTTCTCGCACTACTGTAGCAGATATGGAAAAGGTCAAGACATATTTAATGGACAAATATGGATATGATGCAGGTTCATATACTGATTATCCTGCTGATGAAAGCAATGTGAAATTCCTTGCCCGTATCGACTGGAATATTTCATCTAAACATCACCTTGCTTTCCGTTACAATTATACATTGAATCGTGGATGGAATGCAACAAACGGCTCGTCAAGCAACTGCGGACAGCGTGCTGTTCAGAACCGTCTTTCACAGTATTCTATGGCCTTTGCAAATTCAATGTATTCTATGGACAACAAGGTCAATTCATTTACATTAGACCTTAACAGCCGTTTTTCAAACACCCTGTCTAATCAGTTCCTCGTTACTTTCTCAAAACTTGACGATATCAGGGGAACAAACTCAAGTACTTTCCCTTTCATCGATATTCTGGAAGGTTATTCTACAGATCCTGTATCCGGAGCAGTAACTCAGTCGTTTTATCCTTATATGAGTGCCGGTTACGAGTTGTTTACCTGGAATAACGGTGTTCACAATACAGTTCTCACAGTTAAGGATGATTTAACATATTATTTTGGTGATCATAAGATTACAGGCGGCGTAAACTTTGAGTATCAGATGGCTGACAATGCTTATATGAGAAACGGTACCGGTTATTACCGTTACCGCAGTCTTGATGATTTCCTGAGCGGAGCAGCTCCTGAGACCGTAGCTCTCACTTATGGATATGACGGTGAAAAAAATCCTGCATCACGTGTTCGTTTCAATCAGGTAGGTATTTATGCACAGGACGACTGGGCTGTATCAGAGACTTTCAAAGTGAACTATGGTCTTCGTATGGATGCGATGATATTCAACAATAACGATGTGATGCGTAATAACGCCATATATGAGCTTGATTATAATGGAAAACATATCGACACCGGTGCCTGGCCTTCAACAAAAATTCAATTCTCACCACGTGTAGGATTTACCTGGGACGTGAAGGGAGACAAGAGTCTTAAGGTTCGTGGAGGTACAGGTCTCTTCGCAGGAAGACTTCCTCTGGTATTCTTTACAAATATGCCGACAAACTCGGGAATGGTACAAAATGTGGCTGTTATTACAACTAAGTATGAAGGCGGAGTAGCAACGGCAGATCCACTTCTTCAGTATTTCCAGGGTGATATGATCACAGACGTAAATGCTTTGGCTCAGAAAATGAACAGTCTTGATGCTGCCAAATACCCGTTGTCTATTTCCCCTGAGGATGGTGTAAAGCCATCTCAAATTCAGGCAGTAGATCCTGATTTCAAGATGCCTCAGATATGGAAGACTTCAATTGCAGTTGACTATCAGTTCCCTGTTTCAATCCCTATGAGCATTACAGGTGAATATATTTACAACAAGACTATTTCAGGTGTTTGTCTTTCAAACTGGAATATTATGGACAATTCAGGCTGGGCTACATATACTGGCGCTGATAACCGTCACATCTATCCTGAAAACCACAAATATTCTTCTACAGATGCCTATGTTCTTACTAATACCAGCAAAGGTTACGGTTGGACAGCAAATGTAACATTCAATATTACCCCAACCCGCGGCTTGGATATCATGGCGTCTTATACACATACTGTATCAAAAGAATTAACCGGTATGCCTGGTTCAAATGCTGAATCTGCTTATACCTATGTTCCTACAGTTGAAGGTCCTAATTATGCACCTCTTCATAATTCACAGTATGTTACTCCTGACAGGGCAATTGCTTCACTGACTTACACTGATAAGGGTAATAACCACTACAGTCTGTTCTATGAAGGATACAGAGGCGGATATAACTACTCTTATATGTATGATGGCGACTTCAATAATGATAATTACAACTACGATGTAATTTACATTCCTAAAGACGAGAGTGAGATTAAATTCTCTTCTGCTGATGATGCTGCACGTTACTGGGAATATGCAAATAATGATGACTATCTGTCAAAGCATAAAGGCGAAT
This sequence comes from uncultured Muribaculaceae bacterium, assembly GCA_964587275.1. Taxonomy (GTDB): domain Bacteria; phylum Bacteroidota; class Bacteroidia; order Bacteroidales; family UBA932; genus CAZPLM01. The sequence goes on from CAZPLM010000041.1 coordinate 6,976, forward strand.
ATGCAGAAGCATACAGCGTTTATTCTCCATGGACACACAGAATAGATCTTCGTTATGCTCACGATTTTACGATCAACATCGGAAAGTCGAAGAACACTCTCCAACTTAATTTTGACTTGAAGAACGTAATGAATCTGTTCAATTCAAATTGGGGCGTTGCCAAATATATGAATCCGGTTCTTAAAGAGGGACGTATTCTTTCACTCGATTATGTAGATGCTACATGTACTCCTGTCTTCAAGACAAACAGCAATATTAAGTCCGGTCTTCAGAAATGGAATTATTACCATGGTGTCGGACAATGCTGGTATTTGCAGGTAGGTATTAAATATATGTTTAACTAATTTAAACTGACAATAAAATGAAAATAAAATATATTTTAACGTCGTTTTTAGCTGCTTTCATCCTGTTGACCGGATGTAATGATGAGATAACAATCAACCACTTAAATGAAATCACCGTTTCACAGTCTTATTTAGGACTTGATCTTTCAGGCGGTTCTGTACAGATGACAATGTCTACTACTGCAAGCTGGCAGATTTCTCCTGCAAGCGGTGAAATGCCTTCATGGATCACGATATCTCCTATGAGCGGTAATGCCGGTGACAATCAGGTTGTTACTTTTACAGCAACAGAGGCTTCCGAAAACAGGAATGTTAATTTTAACATTGTGGCAGACGGAAAGACTCAGATAATAATGTTCAAGCAGTCTTCATCAGATAATAAGCTTGTGATTTCTACAGTAAGCGACGTCAATGCAGGTGCGGATGGCAAGACTTATTATGTAAGAGGTATTGTTACCGGTATTTCCAATACTGTTTATGGCAACTGGTATCTCAAGGATGATACCGGAAGTTTGTTGATCTACGGTACATTGGACAAAAATGGAGGTAAACAGAATTTCTCAAGTCTCGGACTTGCCGAGGGAGATGAAGTCCTGATCAGCGGTCCAAAGACTACTTATGGTACGACTGTTGAACTTGTGAACGTAACAGTTCACTCGATTACAAAATCTCTTCTTGCTACTGATGCGGCTGCTTATAAGACAGAGGGTAATGAGGCTGCTGAAGTTGAGATAACAGTTACATGCGTAGATGGTGGTGTGAGCGTACAGTCAGGCAGTGATTGGGCTTCAATTAAAGGGATTAAAGCAAGCGGAAACGATAAATACGTTGTTACAGTTGCATGTTCAGCCAATGAAACATATTCTCCTCGTAAAGCAACCATTACATTGACTCACTCAAGTTCAGATGTGACACCTGTATCAGTTACCATTACTCAGGCAGGTATTGAGCCTACTACGGTTACTATAGCCGAAGCTGCTGCAATGGCATCAGGTACTTATGTTACAATCGAAGGTATTGTTGTGGCCGTTGGATATTCTTCTTATATTATTGCAGATGAGACAGGATGTATGCATATCTATAAAGGAGCATACAGCGTGAAAACCGGATATAAAATGAAGATTGTCGGTGCAATGAGCGCTTATAATAGAGGCCCTCAGATTCAGGCTCCTGCAGTTGAAGAGAGATTAAGCAAAGAAACCGCTACCTACGGCAGCCCATTGGTTCTTGACGGTGCCAAAGCAGATGAAATGCTGGGCGTGAGCGCTGTGACTATCCAATATGTTCAGGTAACAGGGACACTTTCTATTTCAAGTAACAAGTATTTCAATCTGACGATAGAAGGTGCTGAAACAGCAATAGGTTCGGTCTATTCTGTTACTGATGCTCAGAAAACGACATTGAGCGCTTTCGATGGAAAGACAGTTACAATCAAGGGCTATTTAGTCTCAATATCATCATCTAAATATCTAAATATTGTAATGACTTCTGCTGAATAAGCATGACAGTATAAATGTTATATTGGAAGCCGGCCGATTTTTTGGCCGGCTTCTCTTTTTATAACAGCCCATTTTTCATAAGAGCATTGTTTTTCTTACTTTTGTAAATATTCGCGAGTGACAAATAAAAAGAAATACAATAATGTTCAAGAAATTATTTCAAATTGCATTCTTGTGCGCTGCTATTCTTACAGTGAACGGGTGCGGTGGTGAAGATGAGCCGGAAAACTTATCTATCGGGTCGGATAAAGTATCTTTTACAGAAGCAGGAGGCCTGTCGACAATATCTGTAATTGCCAATTGCAAATGGACGGCTTCTGCTGCGGATGGGAGCTGGTTGACAGTATCTCCCAAATCAGGAAGCGGAAATGGTACAGTATCGTTTACTGCAAGTGCAAATTCATCAGACAGGAGAAGTACAACTGTTACAATCTCTTCCGCTTCGGTTTCGAAGACAGTCTCAGTTACACAGGATGCAACTTCACAACAGCCGGGTATCACTTATACTTCACTAAAGGATGTTCGTGCAATGTATAATGGCTCTGATTTCAAGATTACTTCCGACATTGTAGTCAAGGCAAGCGTTATAAGTAATTACAGAGCTGTTGACAATGGAGGATTTAATAACTATACGTCACAGAAAGCAATAGTCATCGCAGATGAAACAGGTGGTATTCAATTATTCTGCACGGAAAATAATACAGCATTTGCCCTTGGTGATGAGGTTGAGGTCACATTGACGGGGCAGACACTGTCTGTTTATAATAATGGTCCGCTTCAGGTAAATGGAATTCCTCTTGACAAGATAACAAAAGTCGGCACGAACAGGAAAAGTCCGATTTTAATTACAGCAGCTCAGCTTGTCGCAGGTAATTATGAATCACAGTATGTTGCTGTTTCAGATGTTGAGATAGCAACATCCGATATGGGAAAGACCTTTGCTACATCTGATGACCATACATCAATTAATTTCGTGTCAAAGACAGGGGAAACTTTTGTTATTTTCTCTTCCAAATATTCTTCATTTCTCAATGAAAAAGTCCCTACCGGTAGCGGTACATTAAAAGGTATTGCAGCAAAATTTGGAGAAGTAATTCAAATCAGCATAGCCGCAACAAGTGACTATACGGGGCTGACAGGCTATCGATTTGCTGTTGGAGGTGAGGATGCTTCCCTGAAGAGTATCAAGGAGGTAAGAGATATGTATAAGGGTACCGATTATACTATTACCGACAATATAATGATAAGTGGCACCATAATCAGTAATTACAGAAAAGAAGCATACGGCGGACTTAACAACTCAACTTCAGCGAAGACAATAGTCGTTTCAGATGGTGAGGCCGGAATTATGCTGTACTGTACATCCGAGAATACTAATTTCGCTTTTGGAGATGCTGTAAATATCAACCTTAAAGGACAGGTTCTGTCTGTTTTTGAAACAGGCCCGCTGCAGGTCAATGGACTGCCACTGGATAACATTGAAAAAACAGGGACAAAAGCCGTCATGGCAAAAGAAATTTCAGCGACAGATTTTCTTTCCGGTAACGATGAATCAATATATGTGGCTATTCCTGATGTTCAAGTGATAAATGAGGATCTTGACAAGACCTTTTCAAGCTCGGAAGAGCATACTTCAATCATGCTGGAGTCAAAAACAGGTGAATTTTTTGACATATTCTCGTCTAAATATTCAACTTTCAGAAATGTAAAGGTTCCTCAAGGTTCAGGTACGATAAAAGGAATTGCAGGGCATTATGGTAATGATAAACAGATTTCATTCACGTCCGTTTCGGATTATGCCGGATTGACCGGAGAAAGATTCAGTTCAAATAAAAGGTTGGGACTTGATTTTACCGAAATAAATGTGATCGGTGATGCCGGTTCTTTTGTGGTCAACATCTCTGCAAATGTGAAGTGGAAAGCAAGTTCATCTGACAGCGATTTTACACTTTCTCAGACAGAAGGTAGTGAAAGCGCTGCGTTGACGGTGACATATAAAGATAATCCAAGTTCTGAAAGCAGCAGGAAGGTAATAATTACTTTTACAACTGATGATGCATCAGTGACCGTTAAAACCGTGGGATTGACCATAACGCAAGATCCATTCGATCTTCTTGAGTCTGATGATGTGATGCCGTGGCTTGAACTGCCTGAGATAAAGGCTGCCGAGGGTTTTGCATTTGTAACTCATGATATTGAACTGAACGGCGACAGGGTTAGAAATTACTCATTCTGGTTTGATTCTGTCAATCATCTCTCTTATTGGGTTGCCTATCCGCTTTATAATGATATTATTGGCAGTGGCAGCCGTACTGAAGAGTGGGAATATGATCCGAAAGTGCCTCAAAGATGTCAGGCAAAACTATACAAGGGTTTCGGCTCGGCAATTTACAGCAGAGGACATCAAATCCCTTCTGCCGACAGACTGACTTCAGATGCGGTTAATGCAACTACATTTTATTTTACAAATATCACGGCGCAGAATGAGAGCTTGAATGGCAGTATATGGGCAAATCTTGAAGATAAAGTGAGGAAATGGGCAAAAGCTGTCGATACCGTCTATGTTGTAACCGGGGCTGTAATTACAACAAATGAAGACAAAACCGTTACATATATTCAGGATAATGAAGGGAAAGATGTGGCCATTCCGAAAGCTTATTACAAGGTACTTTTGAAGTATGACAAATCTTCTTCCGCAAACGGAGGGTATTCTGCAATCGGTTTTTGGCTTGATAATAAGTCTTATACATCTTCCACTATATCAACATCACAGACAAAATCCGTTGATGAGATTGAAGCTCTCACAGGCTTTGATTTCTTCCACAATCTTGATAATGCGATAGAAACGTCAATAGAGGCCTCATATACTGCAAGTGATTGGGGACTATAAAGATATGAAACGATATTTATTATTCAGGCTGTTTGTTGCGACTTGTGTTCTGCTGATAAGCGGTCAGGTTTATTCTCAGGTTTCTACCTCTTCGATAAAGGGCAGTGTGACTGATGGATATGGTTTTTCAGTTAAAGATGCAATAGTAATTGCCACTCATAATTCCACAGGTGAGAGATACAGTACTTTTTGTAATGAGAAAGGGCATTTTGAAATCAATAATCTTCAGGTGCAGGGAAATTATCGGTTGAAGGTACAACTGCTGGGCTATCGTTCTGTTGAAATGACCGATATTGAGCTTTCCATTGATAAAGAGACTGTAATCAACTGCAAGTTGTATGAGGAGAGTTTCGGTGAGACATCCGGCGCTGAAAAGATAAAAGGACCTCTTACAAAAAATATAACGGGAAGTGAAATCCGTGACCTTCCGACAAAGACCAATTCTT
>CAZPLM010000041.1:12164-12788 GCA_964587275.1 uncultured Muribaculaceae bacterium
AACAGTTGCCGAGGAGTTGAACATTGCCGGGGCTACTTATCGCCAAAGCGCAATTAATATTGACGGAAATGTCATTGGAGGCGATTTTTTCCTTCCGCTCGAGGCTATTGACAGAATGGTATTGCAGACCTCTCCGTTCGATATTCGCAACGGCGGATTTACAGGAGCGAGCGTGGATGTTGCTTCACGTTCAGGGTCCAATCATTTTGAGGCTTCTGCGTATTCATTCTTTAACGATTTGCAATATGGTGCAAGTACCGGCGGATACATCGTTAAAAACAAGTTTTTTTATTTTGTAAATGCGGAGAAGGACAGGGACAATATGAAAGTTTTTGGAAAGTTGGACTGGAATCTCTCTTCAAATCATAAGTTTAGCGCCGAATATGGAATCAAGCATTATTGCGGAAATATTGCAGCAGAAACTTCAGATGCAAATTTTGCAGCAGCCTCACTTAATTCCCGCTTTCTGGAAGGCAGATTGACGAATAGCCTGAAAGCCTCCCTGTCAAGCAGTTATGGTGCAAAACTTATTTCCGTAAATGACAATGCCACATTATCTGCGGGTGTTCATACCATTACGGGGGGTATGCAATTCCAAATGGTTGATACTGACAATGCAAATGC
>CAZPLM010000042.1:0-10313 GCA_964587275.1 uncultured Muribaculaceae bacterium
CGATGAAATCTGCCGGAATATCATTGACAAGGATTCTGACGCCGCTGATTTTCGTTTCAGTCTTCATCAGTATAGGTGCATTTTTCGTCTCAAATAATCTGATTCCTGTTGCATATCAGAAAATCTATTCACTCCGAGAAGACATCGGCAAAACAAAAGAAGAGATCAAAATCCCGTTGGGAACATTTTACGATGGAATTGACGGCTATATACTGCGAGTCAACAGCAGAAATGAAAAGACCGGAATAATGCATGACCTGATGATTTACGACCATACAGGAAATACCGGAAATACCAACATCACTCTTGCAGACTCTGGGTCAATACATCTGTCAGCCGACAAGGGCAATCTCGTGTTCACTCTATACAGCGGACGCAATTATTCCGAAACCAACAAGATGGCATTCAGAGATACCTCGCTGAAACAGGATATAATACATTTCGACAAGCAGACTCTGATAATTTCACTTGAAAATTATGCATTTACACGCTCTGAAGAGGGACGTTTCGGAAATGAGATAATGGCAAAGAACCTGAAAATGCTCAAACACGACAATGATTCCCTTTCAAATGAGTACAGCCAGTTCCATCCTATGGAGTTCAGAAGATTCATCTATGGAATTGGACTGGATCACATGTCACAGATAGACACGGTAAATCAAAAAACTCCGCTTGGCATCTTTCCTTTGGATGCCCTTACTGCAAAGAGAGATATAGCCAAAGAACTTGAAGCAACTCGCAAAGCTCTCGAAAGTATTCAAGACCCGATAAACGCAGTTGATACATACGAGAGAAACAGTTATAGATATGTTTCACCTCTAAGAAGAGGCGAAATAGAGAGTTTCAGAAAATTCACACTATCCCTCGCCTGCCTGATATTCTTTTTTATAGGAGCGCCGCTTGGTGCAATCATTCGAAAAGGAGGCCTCGGCACCCCTGTCATAATTTCCATCTTGTTTTTTGTAATCTATTGGGTAGTAGATATCAGTGGAAAGAAGTTGGCAAGAGACGGAGCTATTACGCCATTTATAGGGACATTTGTATCTACTGCGGTCCTTTTGCCGATAGGCATTTTTCTTACATGGAAATCCACAAGAGACTCGTCATTATTTAATTTTGATGCCTACAAGATAGTCTTCAAGAAAATTGGAATATTTTTCAAACGAATATTCAAAGACAGGGTACACCGCTGCAGAATCGTATTTATGGGTACCCCTGATTTCGCGGCAGGTACGCTCAATGCTCTTATTGATGCAGGATTTGATGTAAGAGCAGTCGTAACAATACCTGACAAACAGAGTGGACGCGGTCTGAAATATAATGAGAGTGCCGTTAAGAAATGTGCCGCAGGCCACAAGATACCGGTACTTCAGCCTGTTTCTCTCAAGGATCAGGAATTCTGTCAAATACTGAGTTCCTATCACGCTGATATATTTGTAGTGGTAGCATTCAGAATGTTGCCAAAAGAAGTATGGTCAATTCCTAAATACGGCACATTCAATCTTCACGCCTCATTATTGCCTCAATATCGCGGAGCCGCCCCTATCAACTGGGCAATAATAAATGGGGAAAAGACAACAGGTGTCACAACTTTCTTTATTGATGAAAATATTGATACGGGGAAAATTATTGATTTTGAAGAGTGTGGAATAAACAGGAATGATGATGCGGGTACTTTACATGACAAATTGATGGAAATAGGATCCGAGCTTGTAGTAAAGACAGCAGAAGAGATAATCCGGAAACGCATTAAACCTGTCGAACAGAAGATTGACGGAGAGTTGAAACCTGCCCCTAAGATCACCAGAGAAACCTGCCGAATTGACTGGAACTGCGATGCCAGAGTTGTAAATAACCTGATCCGCGGTCTCGGTCCTTACCCTGCCGCCTATACTACTATCGTAAAAGACACGACTGAAACATCAGTCAAAATCTTCTCCGCCCAAGTTGTAAGCGATGAGGTGCAATTACCTGCCGGCACAATAAAATCAGACGGAAAGAGTTACCTTTCCGTCTCTTGTGGCAGTTATGCACTGCATATTCTCGATCTTCAAGTCGCCGGTAAAAAGAGGCTGAGCATTAAAGAATTCCTTGCAGGATTCAGAAATCCTGAAGAATCGCGATTTGTATAACTAATATTTTACTCCGAGCTTTTTGGAAATTGCTTTGAGCATATCATCTACCATCTCTTCCATTCCCCAAACAGGCTTCCAGCCCCATTCTTTACGGGCACACGAGTCATCCATCTTGTTTGGCCATGACTTGGCAATAGAAGCTTTTACAGGATCTACGTCAAAATCAAATTTCGCAGCAGGGATTCTCTTCTTAATGCAGGCGAAAAGCTGATCAGGAGTAAAGCTCATAGATGTAATATTAAAGCTGTTCCTGTGGATAAGCTTTGAAGGATCCGCTTCCATAAGGGTAGTAACTGCATTCAGGGCGTCAGGCATATACATCATATCCATATACTCGTCATGAGGTACAGGACATGTATAATGTCCGCTCTTTAGAATCTCGTAGAACACCTCAACTGCATAGTCTGTAGTACCGCCACCAGGAAGTGCTCCATTAGAGATCAGACCGGGAAAACGAACGCTGCGTGCATCTACACCGAATCTTGTATAATAATAATCACTTAGAAGCTCTCCTGAAACTTTGCAGACGCCATAAATCGTGTTAGGACGCATTACCGTATCTTGCGGTGTATCATCATGCGGCGTATTCGGACCAAAAGCACCAATCGAACTCGGTGTGAAGATAGCGCAGTTGTTGTCAAGAGCAATATTCAAGGAATTAAGAAGCGCTCCCATATTCAATTTCCATGCAACCTTCGGACGACCCTCACCAGTCGCGCTCAACATTGCAACAAGATTAAAAATACCGTCAATATAATTGTCTTTTACAAGTTTTTCATACGAATCATAGTCGAGAGCATCGAGCTGGATCCCGTTCCCGTGCTGTTTTTTTAATTTTTCCACCATTTCTTCCTTCAAATCAGCTGCGAAAACATTATCTTCGCCATAGTGTTTTTGAAGATGTGGCACAAGCTCCGTTCCAATTTGGCCGCCTGCCCCTATTACCAATACTCTTTTCATTTAAAATAATTTATTTAAATTGATAGGCAAAAATAATACTTTTATAACTAATTTAATACAATTATTATCATTTTTAAACTCATGGGGTCACTTTTCAGAATAATGAGCGAATCCGCAAAATCAGCCGGCTTTATAGATATGGGTGTCGCAAAGGTTGAAAAATTGGACAATTACTCATCAACTTTTGAGAAATACCTCAATGAGGGTATGTGCGCTTCAATGGAATACCTCAAAAAGAACTTGGATAAAAGGCTTGACCCCTCTCTCCTCCTTGATAATGCAAAAAGCGTTCTCTGCTTCCTTGCGCCATACGGTGGGAATGGGGATAGAGTAGCATCATTCGCCCTTGGAAAAAATTATCATACGGTTCTGAAAAACAAGCTGTTCCCTATCTTAAAACAATTGGAAAGCATTGCTCCCGAATGCGGCGTAAAAGAGTTCATAGGCAGAATGTTTGTTGACAGCGCACCTCTGCTCGAAAGAGCATGGGCGATAAAATCCGGACTCGGATTCATTGGCTGCAATAACTTCCTTATCAGCCCTCAATATGGACTCCGCACACTTATTGGAGTGATTCTCTGCAACATTCCATTTGATTTTTTTGACTGTGAAGAACTTAGACAAAAATGCACTTCGCAGCCTGAAGAATGCGGCAGTTGCGGAAAATGCATTGAAGCCTGTCCTACCGGAGCGTTGCACAAATATTCACTTGATGCCAGAAAGTGCATTTCATACCATACGATTGAATCGAAAGAGCTATACGACAAAATGCCCGTAGATTTTGCAGGACAAATCTTCGGCTGTGAGAAATGCCTCACTGCCTGTCCGTGGAATAAAAAGAGAACCGGCTGGCCTGAATTTGAAACAAATGCTCATTATATCCTCGGCCTCAACGAGCAACAGTGGCTCGAAATGACACAGGAAGAATTTGATAACAGATTCAAAGACTCCCCATTGAAACGGGCCGGACTGGAAAAAATCAAGAACTCCATACTAATAAATAAAAAATGAAACTTCAGACACCCGTTGAGATTCTCCCTATTAAAGAGAAAATCACATATCAGAGTAAACTGCTTTTCATCGGTTCCTGCTTTGCAACCGAAATTGGCAAGGATATGATAAATCTCGGATTTGACATACTTCTCAACCCTTTTGGAGTACTTTACAACCCTATTTCCATAGCCAATTCAATTGATAGACTCACAACAGGTAAACATTTCAAGGAATCAGACATAATATGCTCTCAGGGTCAGTATACTTCATTTTTCCATCACAGCTCATTTTCTCGAAGCGATCCTGAAGAATTCCTTACAAATGCAAACAGTTGCCTCGACAGCGACAGAAAAGCATTTGAAAAATGCGACTGGTGTATCGTAACACTCGGCACTGCCTGGGTCTTCAGACACATAGAACGCAATATCATTGTTTCCAACTGTCATAAAATCCTCCCAAATGAGTTCCGAAGAGAACGGTTGAATGTAGAACAGACAGTCGAAACGCTTTCAAAAGTCATTGCAGCTCACCCTGACAAGAAATGGATCTTCACAGTCAGTCCTATCCGTCACCTAAAAGATGGAGCCCACGGCAATCAACTCAGTAAAGCTACACTGCTGCTTGCCATTGAGATATTACAACACACCTTTGACAATGTTTATTATTTTCCAGCATACGAAATAATGATGGATGAGCTGCGCGATTATCGTTTCTACGATGAAAAAATGGTACATCCTACAACACAAGCGGTAAACTACATATTTGAGCAGTTTACCGCTTGCGCAATCGACGATTCCGAATCAGAGACTATGCGTCTGGCTGAAAAGAGAGCCAAAGCAGCTAATCATCGGCCTTCATAGTACGTGACTCAGTATGTCCCCTGTATTCTGTGGCATACACTGATTCTATCTCTGCAATTCCTGCCGTAAATATACCTTCCTGCGTTACATAGAAGTTCTCACTGAAAGTAGAAATCTCTTCAGGCAGGAGTTGAAAATAATATTTGGTCATGGAAGATCCATTTTCCCTGTATGCGCCATACCATCCATACCACATATAGCCGGAACGCTCTTCGACCGGATAAAAACAAGCCGGTCTCATCGCTTTCATCTCCACAAAAGACCTGTTTTCACTATTACGGATCTGATATTTCACAATGACCTCATCTCCCAAATTTAATTTGTCGCCCTCCTTCAACTCTTCACCTGTCTTTGCAAGTGTATAACTGCGTTTCAGTTCAATCTCACTTGAAGAGGCCTTGATCTCACGCAAAGGTGTCCTGTATGTATAATATACGGCTCCGAACTTCAGATCATCTACCTTATTGATCACAAGCGCATAAACTGCATCCGCAGTCGCAATTTCATTTTCCCATGCCTGATTATGTTTCTGCATTAATATCCATTGAGAAATACCCTTTGCAATCTTCTTTTCTCCGGCAGACACAAACAGGTCAAGTAATTGGCAATGAGCATATATTTCTGTATGCATCAGCCCTCTGAACGGCATTACAGCATTAGGAAAGTAACAGCCTGTCGTCTCATTTTCAACAGCATAATCTTTCAGGGACTCAATCAGGATGTCGCTTCTCTTCTTGTCACAAGTGCTCAGAATACGGCACAACTGAGCCTTTTCCAAAACAGGCAACTTCTGCCATCCGTCCTTGGATTTTTCAAGAAATGTCTTGAATGCCTTTTCAACCTCAGCCGGTTTCTCGATATTTGAATATTCCTGACGAACTGAAAAATACGAAATAAGATCAGAATATTCCCACTTTTCTCCTGATGTAAGTGACACAATCCTCGAATCAAGATATTTAACTGCTTTTGCCGTAACTGACTTCAACCCATCCTCCGACACCCTTCCAATCATCCTTTCGAGGCAATACATTTTTTCAAGATACAGTTTGGTCAGAATATCTGAAGAATCCATTCCCGGAAACCAGCTGAAACCTCCATCACTCTTTTGAAGAGAAGAAAGTTTACTGACAGAAAGAGAATTCAACTTCTCATCCAACTTTGCTCCATCAATCGCAAGAAAGCCTCTTATCTGATTAATATAAAATACTGTCAGCCAGGAGATCATATTGTCGCTTTCAGGACGCTTCACGGGCTGCAGCGCCTCTTTCAATGCTGTCAATGAAGAATATTCCTCATATCTTATAACAGGATCTGATGCACCGAACTCTTTCTGAAGCTGTTTTTCATAATATTTTCGCCCCTTTGTCCCTCCTGTAATAAATGCAGCCGTCTCGGTAATCTCCTTTTGTGCAGAAATAACCTCTATATAATGCTTCTCTCCGTCACTAAAACTGCCGCATTTGCATCTTATAACCACATTGATTCCCTCTTCTGATGCCGGAACAGTAATATTCCAGCCCACAACTCCCTGTTCTCCGGCAATCAGAGATACTTTTTTGTCTTCAGTCCCTTTAATCTTCAATTTTTCGCCTGTCGCTTTGTCAAAAAGCTCGATAGTGGCCTTACCTGACATTTCCTTATCTGAAAGATTAACAATCTTGCTCTTCAAGACTATCTTATCTCCTTCAGTAACAAAAAGAGGCAGATTTGGAAGGACCATCAGTTCTTTCTGAACAATAAAACTCTTCTCTTCAGATGCACTGCCAAGCTCTGAAGTATGGGCAAGAATCAAAACTCTGTAAGTTGACAATGCATCGTTTACCTTATAATTAACTTCAGCCTCTCCGTTTTCAGGCACCCTGATGTGTGGATAAAATGCTATTGTCTCACCAAAATCGTTCCTCGGTTCTTCATCGACACCCTCCTCTTCGACAGCAGAATCAACCTCCTCTTCCAGATCGGCTGATTTTTCCTCCAGAGACAAATTCATATCTACAGAAGACTGAGACATCATTATCATATCATTTCGTCCCGGACCTTTAGTATCTAAATATAGTAAAGGTCTCCCGCCAAAACCGCCGTTAAGATTTGTAGTGATTGAGGGATTATATGTAGTCAATCCCGGAAATGGAGAGAAAGGGAACTTGTTCTTCCCGTATCTGTCTGTAGTAATATCAAAAATAGATACTGTCAACTCGCTGGCCGGTGCCTTGACCGTAAAACTCTCTTCTCTGCCAGGAGTAGTTTTATCTCTGAAAGAGTTGATCTCCATATCAATCTTATGTTCATCAAGAGGTTTTTCAAAAATATAATCCCTTTCTATCGCCTTCCTTCCTCTTATCGCGAAGAGAGAAAGAGAGATCATTTTTGGATAATCTTCACTGAACGGCAATGTAATGCGCCGCATTTCATTTTGAAGATGAATAGACTCTCTGTAGTATCTGTTGTCTTTGTCAAACAGCTCAACCTCCAAATAAAGATCGCTCTCTCCTGTACCAATCATAAAATCAATTTCATTCTTCCCGTTTAAAGGGGTGAAGAAAAGAGCATTTTCCTTATAAGGCACTGCTTTGTCTTCTGGTGAGAAAAGAGCAAGCAGCAATTTATTTTCAATCTTCCTTCCCCTCCATTCAACAGAGTAGAAAAGGGTATAGTAGCCTGATTTAATTTTTTTAAAGTCAATCCCTGTTTTTTCATTTCCCTTAAACTCTCCTTCCACAACATTATTATTGCTTTCATTATCCACAATCTGGAACACACCGTTCATTTCCTGAGGCAAATTATTCAGATTCTGCACATTAAATGTAACACCGTCAGTGACAAGTTTGTTCAGAATCGTCACGCTGTCCTGCTTAAATGAAGCATCAAAAGATGCCGTAACATTGACAGGAACATCTGAAACAGGCAGATGGATCTCGCTGCTGTGAGTCTCTCCTGTCAGATCGGTGACTGTGGCCAGGATCATAAAATCCGCAGCTGCGTCATTATCAATATCAGGCCTTATTGCCTTGAATGAAACCTCAAAATCACCACTTTTATCACTGTTCAATATTCCCTCGGCCATAACTTTCTCTTCAAATGACCCGACTCTCCACCAGGGACTCCATTTAGGGGAACGGACTACCTTATATGAGACCTTTGCCCCCTCAACGGCAACTCCCGAATAACTGCTTATGTTTCCTTTTTGGGTAATGACATCCCCGAAGCCATACAGATTATCGACCTTTTCCATTTCAATAAAAAAAGTCGGCCTTTTGTAGGTCTCTACCCTTATATCCTTTCCTCCAAAATCAGAAATAATGTTATAAAGGCCGTTTTTTGCATCCTCGGGTATGGCAAACGTGCCGCTTGCCGAACCCATATCATTTGTAATCAGGTTTGCTGTTGCAATAGCGCCCTTTTCACTCGAGCAAAAGAACTGTAATTTAACTTTCTTGTCAGGGACAACTTTTCCGACCCCATTGACCACCTCATAGGCAATAACCTTAAAATACACTGTATCAGAAGGCTTGTACAACATTCTGTCAGTATAAATATAAAGGCCTCTGTTTACCTGCTGGTCATAATTAACCCTTCCCAAAAATGGACTGTAAACCCCTGTCAAAGGAGAATAAACATCATTTCCAATCTCAACTCTCAAATCCGAATTTCTATTATTATTCTCAAAAAGAGTCTGGTCGATTGTTGTGAATCCATCCTGTTCATACTGCCCGGATGAAATCACTTTTTCTTTATAATAATTTTTATTATACTCTTCATTCTTACCAAGTACCGCGACCTTGATTGTTTCATACGGCTTTCCTGTCACAGCATCTGCGGCATAGACCTGATATTTGTTGTCAACAGTTCTTACGGCAGTTGCAATGCGGCTCACATTCAATTCCAAGAGATCAGTTTTACTTCCGGCTTTGCAGCATATTGCATATTTCCCGATCTCAGGAAACTCAATCTCTACACTCTTTTCTTCCCTGATATTGTAGAGATTTTTAAAAACTCCGACTTCAATCTTCTTAACTTCTATACTCTTCGGCCCTTTTTTACAAATATTGTTGTCCCTTAGCGAAAAACCGTCTGCAAGTCTGAAAACACTAATTTCTACTTTGGAAATATTTTTTGTATAAAGGCCAACGTGTGCCAATGAGCCTGGATATAGATTTTTCTCGCAGCTCATATTTAAATAAGTGGCATCCATCTCCTCGATTATGCTTTTCAAATGCGGAACTTTATCTGAATGAGGGAACAGTTCGATAGCTTTAGCGCACATCTTCTTTATCTCCTTATAGCGTGTTTCTTCCTCAGGATCAAGTGCTTCAGCTTCATCTAAACAACCATCGATCTTACTGCTTATCAGCATTATGACCCTCCTGTGCCTGGCGAATTTCACAATATTTGCATCAAGGTCGGAATAAACAGAATCCCTCAATGCATAATACTCCGGACCGAATATGTTGCGCTCTTTCCAGTTATATTGCGCCAGATTATCATAAATACGCTCATCGCAATAGAGCAGTTCAAGGAGATCATCATTCTCTTTCGCTTTCTCCGCAATAACTTTTAAGAATGAAACGGCAGTCTGAGGCTTGCCTTCCGATTCGGCCACCTCAACTTTCTTCCACAAAACATCATAATCCTTCGTGTTCCATTGCGGACAATTTGAATTATAAGTCAATCCCAGTAATAATAATAGTAGTTCCATAAGTATGCTATTTTAATTTGCAAATATATCCAATTTAATGCCAAATAGTTTTCAGCGTTTTTTATGTACATTTGCACCGATGAAATTTACAGTAACTGCTACAGATAATGGATCGGTTGCCAGAAGGGGCATCATTGAGACTGATCACGGCAAGATAGAGACACCGATATTTATGCCTGTCGGCACGGTAGGCTCCGTTAAAGGCGTGTATCACAGAGATCTGACAGAAGATATCGGAGCACAGATCATTTTAGGCAATACATACCATCTCTATCTCCGCCCCGGACTCGACATCCTCAAAAAAGCGGGCGGTCTGCACAAATTCACCTCATGGGACCGACCTATCCTCACCGACAGTGGCGGATATCAGGTCTTTTCACTTGCAGAAAGGAGGAAACTAACGCCAGAAGGATGTACATTCCATTCACATATTGACGGCTCAAAACATATTTTCACCCCTGAAAACAATGTTGATACCCAGCGCATCATAGGTGCAGATATAATAATGGCCCTTGATGAATGCTGCCCCGGCGATGCTGACCGCAAATATGCAGAAAAATCCCTCGACCTTACATTACAGTGGCTTGCAAGAGGTGTCAGACATTTTGATGAGACAGAACCATTATATGGTTACTGTCAGACATTCTTTCCTATTGTTCAGGGATGTGT
>CAZPLM010000042.1:10323-12742 GCA_964587275.1 uncultured Muribaculaceae bacterium
CTTGCAAAAAGGCTCGAGAGGGAGAAGAGAGAGCTGTCCGAAGAGGCGGTGTCTCTCGGCAATAAGATGAAGGAGAACCTCGCCGAGGTCGAAAAGACCTCCGCAGAGAGCGAGAGCCTGCGCAGAAAAGCGGCGGAAGCTCTGGCCTCACTTGACAGAGAGGGTTACGCAATCGGAGGCCTTTCAGTCGGAGAACCGACTGATGTTATGTATGAAATGCTGGAAACAGTCCATCCAATCCTGCCTCTTGACAAGCCTCGATATTTGATGGGAGTCGGAACACCTGCCAACATTCTTGAAGGGATAGCACGCGGAGTGGATATGTTCGACTGCGTAATGCCTACAAGAAATGGCCGGAATGGAATGCTCTTCACAAGTGAGGGCATCATCAACATAAAAAATAAAAAATGGGAGGATGATTTCTCTCCGATTGACCCGAACGGAACATCTTTTGTTGATAAAACCTATACAAAAGCGTACCTTCGTCATCTTGTAATAGCAGGTGAGATGCTTGCAGCCCAGATTGCAAGCGAACATAATCTTGCATTTTACCTGGACCTTGTAAGGCAGGCAAGAGAACATATTGTTGCCGGAGATTTTGCATCGTGGAAGGAAAGAACGGTTAAAAAACTTGAAAACAGGCTTTAAATGAAGTTTAAGGGATTAAAAATACTTGACTGGTACATCATTAAGAAGTTTATCGGAACATACTTTTTCGCTCTGCTTATCATTATTGGCATCGTCATTATATTTGACATCAGCGAGAAAATAGATGACTTCGTGGACAAAAGCGCACCTCTTCATGCTATCATATTTGACTATTACTGCAACTTCATCCCTTATATAGTCAATATGTTCAGTCCACTCTTTGTATTTATAACAGTTATCTTCTTCACGTCAAAACTTGCGGCAAACAGCGAGATTATTGCAATGCTTTCCGGAGGAGTCAGCTTCGGAAGACTAATGGTCCCATATATGATCTCGGCGACATTCATTGCAATCCTTTCCCTTGCTCTTGGGACCTATGTAATACCACCCGCCAACAGGCACCGGCTTGACTTCGAGCAACAATATATTAAATCCACAAAGTATTATAATTCTACCCGTAATATTCACTACCAGCTCAATCCGGGAGAATTTGTCTATGTAGAATCCTTCAGTGCATGGAACAATACTGCTTACAGATTCACACTCGAAAGTATAGAAGATAATAAAATAGTTTCAAAGCTCTCTGCCGAGACTGCCGCCTGGGACTCAACCATAAACGGCTGGGATCTTAAAAACTACTTTATAAGGGAATACGACCGTTTTGGCAATGAAACAGTTACTACCGGTCGAAAGAAAGATACCATTATCAACCTGACGCTTGAGGATTTCTACCGGCGTAAAAATGTGGTTGAGACATTGAATTACAAAAAACTTGATGACCTGATAGAGTTGCAGAAGACACGTGGAGACAAGATGGTAAAATATGCCCTGATTGAAAAGAACACAAGGCTCGCAATGCCATTTTCAGCCTTCATCCTTACCATAATGGGTGTGGCTCTTTCTTCAAAAAGGCGACGGGGAGGAATCGGAATGAATATAGGAATCGGAATTGCACTGAGTTTCTCCTACATCCTGTTCATGCGATTCAGTCAGATGTTCGTACATACGGGGGCACTGCCTCCGGCCATTGCTTTATGGCTGCCGAATATCATTTATGCCATAATTGCCATATTTCTTTACAGAATGGCCCCAAAATAGAATCAATAAAACTATTAATACATTTATGAAAAGGACAAAACTTCAGCTAATCATTATGAACTTCCTCGAATTTGCAATTTGGGGAGCATATTTGACAAGTCAGGGAAGATATCTTTCCGGCATTGGATTGGGCGCTCAGATCGGGTGGTTCTATTCTATTCAGGGCATTGTATCCATCTTTATGCCGGCTCTGGTCGGTATCGTGGCGGACAAATGGATCCCTGCACAAAAAATGCTTGGCATATGCCATTTTATAGCTGCCTGCGCAATGATAGGAGCCGGATACTATGGATTTCATGCCGGAGGAGACGCACAATTCTCCGTACTTTTCACACTTTATACTATCAGTGTAGCATTTTTTATGCCTACAATCGCTCTTTCTTACTCGGTTGCATACACTATTCTGGAAAAGAACGGGCTTGATACCGTTACCTCATTCCCTCCAATCCGCATCTGGGGCACAATAGGATTTATCTGCTCAATGTGGTTTGTCGATCTTATGGGATTTCAGACAACCTCTGCTCAATATGTCACTTCCGGTGTCATAGGCCTTTTACTTGCGTTTTATGCATATCTGCTTCCTGACTGCAAGATGCAGCAGCAGAACACCGGCAAGAAGTCACTTATGGAAGAGATGGGACTCAAAGCCTTTACCCTTTTCAAAGAGCGCAGA
>CAZPLM010000043.1:0-11850 GCA_964587275.1 uncultured Muribaculaceae bacterium
ATTCGGCTTTTCCGATCAGTCGGCATTCGGGCAATATTTCAAGCGATGCACAAAAATATCACCGTCGAAATTTAGAGAAAGGAACAAATAAATAATAAATTAGCGTCGTAGAAAAATGTCATTAACAAACGACCATGATTTTAACGAAGATGTTGTTTTTTGACGATTATTTATAGCGTATATATGGTGTATAACGGCAAATTTGTCAGCCAACTTTCTTTTTTATAGTCCGCCAAAGATATACGAATGGCGGTTTTTGGTTTGTGCCTGTCGCAAAATAATTTGAAACTTGTGGATTTTAAATTTGTACCGGATTTAACCTCTATAGGAATAATTTCGTCTTGTTTGTTTTGAACAATAAAATCAAGTTCATACTTGCTTCTGTCAAAAGTATGATAAAAAACCGATAGGTTTTCATTTTGAATAAGTTGTTGAAAAACAAATTGTTCTGTTAATGCTCCTTTAAATTCTTCAAAAATCGCATCACCTTCAATTATGGTTTTTGAACTGAGGTTTGTCATTGCACCAAGCAAGCCAACATCATTGTGAAACAATTTAAAATTTGATAATTCCTGGTATGCCATTAATGGTAAATCCGGTTTTGAAACGTTGTAAACTTTATGCAACAGACCGGTGTCGGCTAGCCATTGAATTGCCAATTCAAAATCTTTTGCCCTTGCACCTTCACGAATCATTCCGTAAATGAATTTTTTGTTTTCTTTGGATAGTTGAGCCGGAATGCTGTTCCAAACCATATTTATTCTTGGTAAAACTTCTTTGGGTGCGTGTTTTGAAAAATCGTTGCGATATGAGTTTAATATCTGATTTTGAATATTTCGAGCGTTTATCCAGTCTCTGTTTTCAACAAAATCGGCAACAACTTCGGGCATTCCTCCAATATATAGGTAATAACGTAACAAATTGATTAGTTTGTTGTTGAAAAATTTTAGATTTTCCAAATCACGTTTTTCTAATAGTTCGACAATTCCTATTTCTCCCATTGCAAGAAGAAATTCGTAAAACGACATCGGATAAAGTTTCATAAAATCCACTTTACCAACCGGAAAAGATTCGTCAGGGTGTATATTTATACCCAAAAGCGAACCGGCTGCAATGATGTGATATTGTGGAGTATCTTCGTAAAGATATTTAAGTGCGGTTATGCCTTTAGGTGCAGCCTGAATTTCATCAAATATTATCAGTGTATCGTCAGCGGTAATCCTCATTTGACAAAAAGCATTCAGTACGGTGATTATTCTGTCCGTGTCGAACCCTGTTTCAAATAGATTTATAGGTGCATTAGGACGCTCAAAATTGATGTATGCCACTTGTTTGTAGTTTGTTTCACCAAATTGTTGTATGAGATAAGTTTTGCCCACCTGACGAGCTCCAAGCATGATAAGTGGTTTCCTTTTTGATGATAACTTCCATTGTTCAAGTTCTTTAATCTTGGTTCTATACATTTTTCTCTCTATTTTAATGGTTAATTAATACACTTTTCTCCAAGAATATATGTTGCAAATATACATTTTTCTCCCAAGATAAAATAAATTTATGGATTTACTTTTTGTGTTAGCAAATCATCGGCTTTTCCGATCAGTCGGCATTCGGGCAATATTTCAAACGCTGCACAAAAATATCACCACCGGAATTTAGAGAAAGACTAAAAGCGGCGACAAACCAAAGTATTTAGTAAATTAATCAACAATTCTCATCATTATCCGTTTATACAGGCAAAAAGCATACAGACGACCGTTGACTTTGATTATGGCAGGAATAGCGTTTTTCAGAACGACCTTTGAAATGGAACCGGTTTCAAAATTATCAATGCTGCTCATACGCTCCTAAAACGCCTTAAACAGAATAATCACCGAAACGGTTTTGTTGTTCGACAAAGAAGTCTTTTACACATTGGTCGATAATATAAAAATGCTTTCGTATAACATCTTGCGAAGCAGTCATAAATATCAGAATAATCTAATTGTAAATAATATAGCAATTTTTGCTTACGAGGTGTGGAATAAATCGGTACAGTTGGCGCGTGCCGTAAAAAACGTAATGGGTAAATCGGCATTGAACATTATTCACGACATTATGCTGACCAAGGCAAAAATCCAATTACGAAAGCAGAATATTTCAGTTCAGCATATTGCCAATTATCTGAATTTCTCCGACCAGGCTGATTTCAGCAAGTTTTTCAGAAAAAATACAGGCGTGTCACCAACAGCATTCAGGAAAAGTAACTATTCTAATTAAGTGCAAGAGTCTACGGTAATATTAAATACCTCTACACATTCATCAGGTAAGGAAAGTCTCAGTGTCCTTTTTTCGTATGGCAAAAGGTTGAAATATCCGTCTGAGAAAAATGCAGGGAGGATTTCTGTGCCATCAACAGAAAAGGCTCGAAGTTTAACGCCGGTAACAATAGAGCCTGACATATTGCGAACCTCAACCATACAGGAACCGTCCTTTTTCCTGAATTTAATTATTAAATGCTCCGTGCCCCTGCTTCCCAATGGTCGGTTGTCACCGATCCAATAATCATTTGTGGAAAGCAGCCGACCTTTTGAATCGTTCAACTTCAAACGTATCAAATATGGAGTACCCTCAGTATCATCCACCTGCTCATTTTGTTTCAGTGCCAACGCAAAGCACTCCGTCACAGCATTTCCAATTGCTTTAAAAGACAATTCTCTTTCTGTTTTCAAATCAGGTGCAACCTGGCTGAAAACCTCATCACCGTCCATATCATAACAAACGGCAGAAGCCGTCAACCCAGACATTGATGAAGAGGTAATATTCACTATCTGAACTCTGTAATCCGGAAATGTCATTTGAATATGAACAGGTTCACATGCTTTTTTTGCCCCAAAGTATGAACCGGGGGTATCGTAATCATAAGTGTATGTCTGCCAGATCATACTTGGCCATGCGGGATGTGACATCCACAAGATCAGGCCTGTAGTGTTATTCCACATTTTACTGTTCCAGGCCTCAAGCATTGCTCGCCAGGCATCATAACACAAACTTTGGGTTCGAGAAACGAACTCTTCCATTCCTTCAGGTGGCTCATCCTGATTAACAGAAGCCATGAATCCTGAAAAATTCTGAGTTGTATGATGCAGGTCGTGATATGCCCAGACATCATTGATCGGCCACAGATCGGCTTCCGGAATAAACTTCTTTATCGTCCGGACAGTCGGAACAGCATACGAGCCCAGCTCGGTATCAAATCCGTCAGCTCGCTGAGTGAAATAATATGAGATATCCTCAAAATAGCTCCAAGGTCCGCTCGTCCCCATATTCAGACAGCGAGACTGTCCGTGATACATACGTGAAGGATCTTCTTCGGCGACTATCCGAGAGAGTACAGGCCCCAAAAGAACAGGGGCAAATGCTTCATTTCTCGGGCACCATACAGCAATACAGGGATGTGTTCTGAAACGCCTGATCACATCGCGAGCATTACGGCTGAAAAGATCAAGATCCTGAGGCTCAACCGTATCATCCCCTGTAATCCAGAAATCATTCCAGACAAGCATTCCATATTCATCGCAAAGTTCATAAAAGACCTCTTCTGTCGATTCTCCCGTCCAGTTGCGGATAATATTGAAATTCAAATCCTTATGGAGTGCAAAATATGGTTCAAGATGTTCTCTTGAACATCGTTTCATCGCATCGTCCATACCCCAGTTTCCACCACGGCAGAACATCCTGCAACCATTTACCTTGATTATCAGATTCCATCCGGCAGGATCATTTTGAGAAATCAATTCAATACCTGACCTTTCATTTGCTGAAATGGTCGTAATATATATGTTCTTATCCTTTGAAACAAGCACTCTGTCAATGTTGTCAAATGGTGATTCAAATGAAGGACGGTCACCATTTGATAGTGCGGTAATAGCAGCATATCTGTTTGATGGAGAGTATTCTATCCTTATATTTCCAAATGCCGGATCGGCTGCCATCAGCTCGTATGACAACTCCCTTATACCGAATCTTACCGCTTTCTCATCGGATAAAAAAACATCCGTTCTTGCCTCAACTTCAAGCCTGTACAATTGCTGTAAGCCATAACCGTTTGGCCACCAAAGCTGGGGATTGTTGACAGCCAACATTTTCCTGATGATACTGTCTTCACCCGCCTGAAGGAAATAATCCGAGGAAATGACAAACCGTTCTCCGGATGGTGAAATAACTGACATTTTAAGTTTCCCGGAAGCGGATGAACTTCCTTCATTTACAACAGGAATTTCAAAATAGAGATTGGCAGAAGTTGTATCAGGCAGAGGTAGGTCAGCAACGATCATTGGATCACCGATTCGCACCTGCCCTCCACTTAACAGCCTGACATCCTGCCAAATGCCTATATTACGATCGCGAATGCCGGGTATCCAATCCCAACCCATTGATGCGATGAAAGTTGGACCATCCAGACTAAGGCAACCCCCATTCAGTCCCTGTCCTTCAGAAATGCTCTGCTCATGTGGAATACCCGGATTATCAGGTGGATAGACATGAACTGCAAGGACATTTTCTGTTGGTTTTAAAATATCTGTAACATCGAAAATGCCGCGGATAAATGCTCCTTCGGTCGTTCCAATTTTCGACCCATTTAAGTAAATATCGGATTTATAATTAATTCCATTAAAGACGATGTATCTTTTTAAACTCACCTCCGTTGATGTAGAGGGATTAAACACCTTGTCGGGAGTGTTGAATTGTATTCTGTACCACCAGTTCCTGCGACATAATTCATCAGGAATAGCGATATTGTTCAGACCATAATATGGATCCGGATAAACACCCTGATCCACAAGTGTGGTCAGAACTGTCCCGGGCACAGTTGCATTGTAACCAATTTCAAGATCATCGCCAAATACAGATTTGCCCGATACTGCCAAAGTGCTGTCATCAAACATTGTCCATCCGTCATCCAGTCGCCATTCACCAGACAGAATTTCAGTCAGATTTGCAGGAATCTTCCTGAAGGGCACTCTCACTGCGACCTGTGCCTTTGCATTTCCTTTAGGCAGAACAGACTGACGTTCCTGAAGCCCTGCCCATAACTGATTGCCGGACTGGGCTGAAGCATTATGCATCATACAGCATTCCAGTGCTAAAATAATGGCACAGACGGTTGTTGCAAATAGTGCCCTGCACCGGTGAAAAGAATAATATTGGACTGTTCCTTTCATTTGACTTCAATATTTTCGCCACACATGAAATTAAATCTCCTCATAACTCATAGTTTTGAGTGTTTAAATATACACAAAAAGTGAATATCAACTTTTAAAAAAAATTACTGCGCAAATAGATGACGCACATAGACCCTTCCTTTACAACATAAACATAAAGACATGACTATTATAACAGGAAATCATATCCCGGTCAAAATGTGGCTGAATGAAGTGGATAATATTGCAATGGAGCAGATAATACGACTGGCATCACTACCATTCGCTTATAAACATATTGCCATAATGCCGGATGCACATGCAGGAGCAGGCATGCCTATAGGTGGGGTACTTGCAACAGATCACGTTATTGTACCCAATGCCGTCGGTGTTGATATAGGGTGCGGAATGTGTGCCATTAGGACAAGTCTGAAGAGAGAAGAAATCACTCATGATGTCCTCAGAAATATTATTAGCGAAAAAATCAAGCAGATTATTCCTTTTGGATTTGAACATCAAAAATCGCTTCAAGATGAAAAAAATATGCCCGTGGAATTTGACATTGACAAACTACCGAAAACGAGGTCGCTTTATAAAGCTGCCAGATTGCAGTTGGGAACACTTGGGGGTGGCAACCATTTCATTGAAATCCAAAAGGCAACTGGAACAAATGATGTGTGGATAATGCTTCACTCGGGGAGCAGGAATATAGGCCTAAAAGTAGCTGGACATTATGAAAAAATCGCACAAAGGCTTAATAATATCTGGTTTTCACAGACATCGACAGGCCTTGAATTCCTGCCGATAGAATGTCAGGAAGCAAAGGATTACTTCAATGAGATGAAATATTGTATGGCATATGCATTTGCAAACAGAAAACTGATGATGGAGCGAATTCAAGAAATATTCGTGGATATTTTCCCTAATGTTTCTTTTGACCCGATGATAAACATTGCTCACAACTATGCTGCATGGGAAAACCATTTCGGTCATAATGTAATCGTGCATAGAAAGGGAGCCACTCGCGCATACAAGGGAGAAATAGGCATTATTCCTGGATCTCAGGGCAGTAAGTCATATATCGTAGAAGGGCTTGGCAATACGCAAAGTTTCATGAGCTGCTCACACGGGGCTGGCAGGAAAATGGGGAGAAAGGAAGCTGTGCGCAGTCTTTCTCTTGAAAATGAAGTAAATAAAATGAATGCTCAAGGTATCGTTCATTTTATGAGTGATCTGAAAGATCTGGATGAAGCTGCAGGAGCATACAAAGATATCAATGAAGTTCTTTCAAATGAATCTGACCTGGTCCGTCCTATTATTGAACTTTCCCCTCTTGCAGTTCTTAAAGGATAGGTGATTGATATTGTTGGCTTGCTACTAATAGCTTCCGTGAGATACGGCCTCGCAAAAGCCTTGGCTGCAAGACTTCAATGTGCTCCCCATATCCTAATATTTCCCTTTCAAGTTCAAGATTGGGAATAACTTTAAGAGAAATGACAATGCTTCCGTCAGAATTCATTTTTATTAAACGCTGAGAAGGATGAATGGGCTTGGTAAACACATATGGAGCCTGATCGCTATCAACCATCAGTTTTATGGTTTCTGCCTTGTTCTGCAAAGATTTGGTAACACCAACAATATCATCAAAGTAATGTTCGGGATCAAAAAAAGTATTATCAATGAATATCGTTGATTTGTCGACAGATAGGTTCAAAATTCTATCAAGGGCAAGTGTTAGGATATTATTGGTCAGATTATTAAGGCATAGCAAAAACCATCGGTTCCTATACTCTTTTAAAAGGTAGGGAGAAATCACTAATCCGTGGGACTTGTTAGCCTTAAACGATTTATAATCAATAGTCATTGCCTGTTTATCGATAATATTTCGGTATATTTCACTGACATAATTCAAGCCTTTTAACTCATCATTCTTTTCCAAATAAATTGCTGGTACCCTGTGAGATGCCTCAACTGAAATATGATCTTCCAATCTGTTAATGATATCACTGACAGGGGCAAATTGGGAAAAAACACGGAAATGACTCAGGATGTCCATTGCCTGGGATAATGTCTGAATATCACTCTCCGATAAGGGAATATCAGTAATACTGTAAGTTTGATCTTCGTATGTGTAGTATTTTTTATCAATTACCACTATTGGAGCATTATAGCCCAATTTCTCACTTCTCATCAATTGAATATCTCTTTGAATTGTCCTGCGGCTAATATTCTCGTCACGCCCCTCATACTCATACAGTGCATCAGAACACGCCTCTATCAAGTCGTCAAGAGTCCACTTTTTAAAATGGTTCCGCAAACACCGGTCAATTGTGGTAAGCCTGATCAACAAATTTCGGTTTAAAGGCATAATTACTATTATTAATAATTGTTCAAATATACAAAATCAAGAATTATCCCCATAGCATTATTTGACGGTGATTGGTTTGTGCTCTCGAAATGTGATTCTTTCCAAATCGCGCCTGATAATGTCAAAATCCACTTTAGGGGTATAGGGGCTGTGAAAAAACATTGATTGATCTTCTTTGCTGTCAGGCGGAAAAGTATACTGCTGGCTGGCTGGGGCTGATCTGATAGGTGTGACCATTAAATCATTGATATTAAGGGAATAAAGCCAACTATGCCAGAGAGTTTTCGCCAGGGCATACAACGGCTAAATCACTCTACGACTGGCGATTAGCAGTCACACTATTTTACAACTATTTTCTCTATTGGCTGATTTTTATCCCCATCAAGAGGATGGGATTGATAACATACTTTTTCGAAATCAATTTCAGAAAGAGAAATCTTGCGTATTGCAGTGTTATAAAATGTCTTGAAATAAATATCCCCCTGTGTCAAATCAATAACTGAAGTCCATTGAGTTGCGCTTGGAAGATCAGGAATATGACCTTTAGGATATTCTATTCCAATAGGAATATTAAAATTATCAAGTATGTTAAAACATTGCATTACAGTTTCAATCGTACTCTTCCTGACAGGAGCAGTTGCTCTGTATAAGGCTGCCCTCACAAAACGTGATGGAGGAGTAACATCTCCCGGCAAACCGATAAAGCCTGATCCAGCTCCAAACGGAGACACTTTATAATCGCCTATCAATGAAGGCTCGGCAGCTCCTGGAAATAGATTGACATAATTATTTAGATTTTTCAATTGCCATGCAAAGTCAGGGGAATTTGTGATCACTCCAACCGGATTATCATAAATATTAACCTTTCCATTCTCAATCTCAATTACTATCTGTTTACCAGACTTATCACCTACCCTCCAATGAATTGCAGAAGCACTTTTTTCTTCACCGGGATCAATAGAAACAATACGAACTGAATTGATATTCTGCTTCACCTCTTCAACAGTTGCAAACTGAGACAGAATCCATGCAACGAACTGAACATCAGAAAGAGTTGAGTCATTGCAGGTTGGGTCATAATCTAAATAGCCCCCATAATTAGGAAAGTAAAAAAGCCCGGCAGAAAGTCCCGCCTCATTTATTCCTTCAGCAATAATCTCCTTTTGAACAAGGGAGATACCCACATATCCATATTTAGAGTTGAATGACAATCCATTGATGCCTGATGGAGTAAATGATGTCTGATTGAAGTTCCTTGGAACAATCACATATTCGCATTCAAGAACATACGAGCCCCATTCAATGGTCCTCGCCTGATAATAAGAGCCATCCGCAGAAAACATTGAAATACCTGTACAGGCTGACAACCGTACACAGCTGAGCAACAGTCCGATAAGTAATAGCAAGAAATACTTTTTCATATTATTTGCAATTTAATTCATTAATAATTCTGTCTATCTGTTCAATTATAGTAAAGATATTATATTTAATGTTTTAGCAATTCCAATATTTGTGGGAAATTTCTTCTTCCGAAGCCAATTCTAATGAATCCGCTGCCGAAGTCGAACATTTCAGACGGAACCGTCATAATCCCTGTTGATTTGACCAAATGATTGGAAAAGTCAAGTGACGAGCCTTTTGTGTTCAGCCGAACAAATGCGACAGAACCGGCTTTTGGGGCAGTGAATTGTGCAAAAAATGATGAAGCCGTGTCAGAAGAATCAAGAAATCCCTTAAAGGCGGCAATATTGTTTTGAATCTTTGCAATATTCTGTGGAATAAACTGTTCCGAATGGTTTAATGCAATGATAGACAATATTTCAGATGGAGCGCTTGAACAAATGCTTAGATAGTCCTTGAATGAGGCAATTCTTCCAAGAAGATCAACATCCTGCGAAGCCAGCCAACCTGTTCTAAGCCCTGCCATTCCAAACGATTTAGACATTCCCCACAGCGATATCCCTTTCTCATAGAGAGTTGCCACAGGAGGAAGAACCGGATAATCCGGGAGATAGTTTAATTTGTAATACATCTCGTCCGAATAAATGTAAAAATTATTTTCTCTGGCGAGTTGGATAATTTGCCTGTACTCATCCATTTTGAGATATGTTCCTGTTGGATTGTGTGGGAAGTTAATGACCAGCAATTTTGTATTAGGCTTTATCAGCTTTTGAAGATCACTTACTTTAAAACGCCACTCTTCCTCATCAGGCTTCCAAAATGAAATATCACATCCGAGCGAATTAATCACCTCATAAAGAGACTGATAACTCGGCGAAATTACTATTGCATGGTCTTTATCTGTCAGGAGAACATTCATCAGACTGAATGCCAGCTCACCCGGGGATGAGACCAATATGTTTTCCGCTCCAAGTCCCTTAGTCGGCATTATGCTGTTTGGAACATTGTAATGCCTTAGAATTGCATTCTTAAGTTCCGGATTACCTGTGCTTTCGGTATATCCCAAATGCAGGTTGTCCCACATTTCCAATTCTCCTTCATCAGCCACCTTCAGAATGTCACTCATCTTAAATCCATCACAGTCAGAGCATGACATCAAATATTTTGCAGAAAATTCGTGAATTGCAAAATAGCGTTCCAATTTAAAATCGTTAATCTTCATTATCGTCAGTATTGTGGTCCTCCCCCGCCCGGGCTGATTGTCCTTTTTCGCAAAATTAGTCAATTTGTCTGACTGCAGGCATTTAATAATAACTTGAGACAATTATTCTTATTTTTGTCGTCATTTAAATCTTGATCTTGCAAAAAATGAAAGGATTATACACGATTCTTCTTCTTATTGTATCGAATGTCTTCATGACATTCGCATGGTACGGGCATCTTAAACTCCAGGAGATGAAGGTCACATCAAACTGGCCCCTGATTCTGATAGTACTGTTTTCGTGGGGCATTGCCCTGTTTGAGTATCTATTTCAGGTACCGGCAAACAGGATCGGATTCGCAGGCAACGGAGGTCCATTTTCCCTCGTTCAGCTAAAAGTCATCCAGGAAGTCATCACGCTAATCGTCTTTTCCGTCTTCGCCCTCACCGCCTTTAAGACTCAATCCCTCCAATGGAATCACCTCGCCGCCTTCGGCTGTCTGGTACTGGCAGTTTACTTTGTGTTTATGAAGTAACGGATAAAGAGAACAATAAAAAAATGCCTCTCACAAATCGTGAGTGGCATTTTAAGTCCAGTATCATGCGTAACTATTTCATCTGGGAGTCGATCCATTCAATAATGTTTTCTGTAGATGGACGTGGAGCATTGAGGTTGATGAGGTTGCCATATTTGTCAACCATAATGAAACGAGGTATGCCAGTGATTCCGTAATTCTTGCATAGATCAGACTCTAATGCATTCTTTACAATAAATTGTTTCCACTGTGGCTTATCTTTTTCAACCATATTTTTCCAATCATTAACTTTTTCATCAATAGAAACACTGATCAAAACTATGTCCGCATTATCCTTATAATGTTCATACAACTTCTCCATATAAGGGATCTCCATCTTGCATGGGCCGCACCAGGTAGCCCAGCAGTCAATATAGACATACTTACCTTTTAAATCAGACAGCATAACCTTATTCCCGTCAATATCATACATATCAAAGTCGTTTGCCTTTTGGCCTGCCGTCATTGTCCTGTAGTGTTCATACAGCTTAGTGATTTCCTCAGGAACTGCTCTTTGAGTATTTATTGCCAAATAGGCTTCATATATTTCATCAATATTGTTAGGGGCA
The DNA here is from genome assembly GCA_964587275.1 of uncultured Muribaculaceae bacterium. Taxonomy (GTDB): domain Bacteria; phylum Bacteroidota; class Bacteroidia; order Bacteroidales; family UBA932; genus CAZPLM01. The sequence continues at coordinate 11,295 of CAZPLM010000043.1, forward strand.
TCTGCCAAAACAGTTCCAATCATCTGATCCGCAACGGCGTACATAATCTCTTTATTTGTAAATACGCTATTCAGGCCCTTGAAAAAATAGACATTATTATCACCTTCTTTGGGTAGATAATAAGTTTTGTATGCCATTGCAAACAAGCTGGCCATATCAAGATCATTGTTTCGATCAAGACCTTCGGCCCATTCTTTGAAATCAGGATCCAGTTCCGGTGTAAACTCACAATACCAGATAAGAGAATGATTGAATTTATCCTCATAATCCGACTTCAATTTTTTGGCAAGAAGTTTATCTGACAGTTTATCAATAATGGTCTCAAGAGAATCCACATTATGGCGGAGATCGTCACGGAAATCAACAAAAGTCATTGGATGGTTCTGAATCTTAGCCAGTGTCTTGTTCTGTGCATCAAAATAGCTGTTGTTGTTCAGATACTCGAAACAATCTTTATTCTTTCCCTTATAATTGGCTATAGCGGAATAATGTTCCACTCCATAATCAACTACCTTTTCGTGATGAATCTGAAAATCTGCTTTCATCCCCTCTTTGC
>CAZPLM010000043.1:11860-12675 GCA_964587275.1 uncultured Muribaculaceae bacterium
CATAGAATTTAAAGCCTGATTTCGGATTATCAAATATTAGATAATAAATAGAAAGACCTTCGGCATCAATGTCAAAACTGAAAGAGCCGTCCTTATTTACAATGATATCGTTCAATGAACCTGTGATATTTTTTTCATCTACATACGATACCTTGCTGCCGTTGTAATCCTGAATCTTCCCTGTAAAGTGTGCCATCTTCGGAGTACAAAAAGCAGTTAATATGGCGTATGATAGTATTATCAGTATTTTTTTCATGTTGAATATTAATTTAATTTATTAATGTTTTAAATATTTAGTTTCCTGTCGGTTAACGTTCATTTTGAATTATCAGCGGATTAAACTGAATCACCTCTGCAGGAATCAGACGTTCCCAACGAGGATCTCCGACAGGAAGAGTGTATTCCACCCCCAGGCAGGTGCGTTTCATGGCACGTGCAGTAGATGGATCCTGGTTAAGGCGCTTTACATTAAAGAATGACAATTCACAGAGTCTGACTTCACGGCGTCGTTCATTCAGGATTTCTTTCAGCAAAAGATCATTGTCTGAGATAGAAGTTGGTTGATATGCATCGCTCTTTATTCGGTTAATACGTAGTTCGTCAAGAGTACTGACGGCTTCAGCAACATCAGGATTTGATTTCCGGAGGGCAGCTTCAGCTTTTGTAATCCAAATTTCCCCTGAACTTATTCCGGAATTACTCAAATGGTTATAGAACATCTGAAGTACACCGTTTACATAGTAGGAGAAAAGAGTATAACGAAGATCATTTTCTGTATCAACTATACCATTTCTTATCATAAATTCATTATTCAT
>CAZPLM010000044.1:0-12656 GCA_964587275.1 uncultured Muribaculaceae bacterium
GCTTCCGATGTATGGTGTCAGCCCATTATCTCCCTGAGCCTTAACGCCTGTATCTGTTGTATCAACCCACCAGTTTCCGTTGCTTCCGATGTATGGTGTCAGCCCATTATCTCCCTGAGCCTTAACGCCTGTATCTTTTGTGTCAATCCACCAGTTGCCATTACTTCCGATGTATGGTGTCAGCCCATTATCTCCTTGAGCCTTAACGCCTGTATCTGTTGTGCCTACCCACCAGTTTCTGTTGCTTCCGATGTATGGTGTCAGCCCATTATTGCCGGTGGTAGGAATTTTGATTCCTTCACTGAGCAACCATTCTCCATTTAAAGTCCAGTAGTACTTGCCGTCGCTGTCTTGCTGAGTGCCGATGATGGGAGTCTCGCCAGCTTCACCCTTATTACCGTGTTTGATGGTCACAGCTCCGCTATTTTGAAAGTTAATTACATAGCCGCTACCGTCTGAAAGAGGTGCAACGCCCGTTACATAATCTTTTCCCTCAAGAGCCGATACAATGCTCTGTAAAGCACTTATTGAACTGTTTACACTTGTCTGCCACTCTTCAAGATTAGTAAGTCTTTCTCTGATTTCAGCTAAGTCATCCTTAACGCAACTGCTTAGAGCCACAACGGCTATTAGCATAATTGATAAAATCTTTTTCATACATCTATTATTTCTTTTCATACATTAAATATTATAAATCTTTGAATATAATAATTATTACATTAAAATGTGAATTAATATTATAATGGCAATAAATGCTGTTACTTCCTATCAGACCTTCATTGCTCTTCATGTTGACACATAGAGTGACCAAATGTCAACTTGTCGAAGTGACAAAACAGGATTAATGATAATTTGAACAGGAAGAAAAGTAATTTGATTATTATTTATTATTAACTAATTTTGCGCCTTTATTTAAAAATCGCAGTTATTTTACCCAGAATTATTTATTAGTTAAACAGTTATGGCTAATATTAAGAATAATAATTTCTTAAAGAATAAATTAAGGTTTATCAATTTTTTATTAATTGTTATACTGGTTTTAGGGATCGTTTTTATCATTTTTGCGTTGTCAGACCATGGTCACAAGCAGAAGGCTAATGAAGATAAAACAGCAACAGGACAGTTGACTGATAATATGGGTTTCAATGAAGTGCCTGTAAACAGCGATTCGTCTTTTGGTACAGTCATGGATATAGGGCAACAATTTAATATGTCTGACTCATTATTAGCTTATTATCTAAAATCTAATGAATTTTCTTTTTCACCGGTTATTCTGACGATGGCAGATACACTTTTCAAAATGGCCGAGGATATTGGTGATACGAGGATGCAATGTGCTGCTTTGACGACAAAGTATCAGTATTATTGCACAAACGGCCAATTGGACAGCATTTTACATTATAAAGATATTGTTCAGGATTTTGCTCTAAAAACGAACCAACTTACATATTATTATTTTGTATGGTTCAGATTGATTGGATATCACGCGAAAAATGACAGCTATTCAATAGCCATGAGCGAAATATCTGCAATGCAGAAATCTGCAATTGAAAGGAATTCAGCTATCGGCCTTTATTACTCATATAAAGTGAAAGCGGATATTTTTAAAGATCTGAAGTTGTATTCCATTGCCCTTGACAGCTACTATGAGGCAATAAAAATCCAAAAAAATATTCCTAATTTTTCAGAAACATATAAACTATATTCTGAAGCCTCTTTTGTGGCCATGAAAATCAAAGATTATGAATCAGCTGTTGCTCTTCTTGACAGCGCTATGAATTCAGCATATTTTCCTCGCCAAAAAGTGGAAGTGGAAGGTGACTATGTAGTCCTTTATTGTAATATGAATGACAGGGCAAAAGCTGAAGAGTATTATTCATATCTGGTTGCTCACAATATTAATGGTATAATCAGTTATGATACAGCTCATTCTATAGATTATCAGATTCAACTTATAAATGATAATTTTAAAGAAGCTGATTCAATAACGAAATATCAATGGGAGAAAGGAGAAATATCAAGATCTGAATACCTTGAAAGGAAGATTAGTATTTGTGGAAATAGCGGTGATTTGAAGGGGTCCGAGTTTTATCTCAGAGAACAGGACAAATTAAGGGACTCGCTTTTTTTAGATATTATTATGAATGATTTTTCTGTAAATGCGACTAAACTTAAATTGGATAAATACAGGAGCGAAAAAATCATAGCCGAAGACAAGGTGGAAGCATTCTGGGATAAAACAATTCTTTTTGGTTTCATAATCGCCAGTATATTTGTAATACTATTTGTCCTGGCCGTGATAAAATTGAGACAAATAAATAAAAAGTTAAAGAAATCCGAAGACAGTCTGATTATTTCACTTGCCGAGCAGGAGAAGTTAAATATTTTCGTTTCAAATTTTCTTCACAATGTATCTCATGAAATCAGAACACCTCTAAATGCAATTGTGGGCTTTTCTGATGCAATAGCATCCAGCGTGGATGAAAATTCACCCAACAGTGAGTATTCAAAAAAAATAAGCCATTGTTCAGATGAATTATTGAATATAATAAATGATGCAGTTGAGGTTTCAAATCTTTCTTTTCATCTTGACGAAAAGGAAGTGGAGTTTGATGTGGTTGCCCTTTGTCGCTCTATTATTGATTCACTACAGAAAAAGCCATGGGTTGAACTGGAATTGCAGTTTTGTTTTTCAGATCCGAAAATGTATATTATTGCCTGCAAGGGCTATGTCAGTACTGTGATTGAAAACCTTTTGCAAAATGCGGTGAAATTTACAGCAACAGGGTATATTAAATTATCCCTTGGTAAAGAAGAAGATAATGTGGTGATCGATGTAATAGATACAGGGAAAGGGATTCCGGAAGAAAAATACGAGTATATTTTTGAAAAATACACAAAACTTGACCCCTATGATCAGGGGCTTGGACTTGGTTTACCGCTTAGTCGCGCTTTAGCACGCAAAATGCATGGTGATATTATTGTTTCGAAATCATACACAAACGGGGCTTGCTTTACTTTCTCTTTTAAGGACATGAATAGGGAGAAAAAGAACAGTAGCAATAATGAATAAGGATACCATGAAACATGAAACAGAAAGGCCGGCCCCAAAAATATGGGCCGGCCTTTTATCTATTAGACCTCTAAATTGAGGTTATAATTACTTTTTGGTTCCGGCTACAGTAACTATTAGGCTCCCAAGTTGCAACATAGATGCATCGACTGTGATGGACGCATTTAATGTCTTGTCAGCAACAGTCCCTGTAAGAGTAGCAGGCAGGGAAACGGTCTGTCCTAAAGTAAATGAAATATAGTCGCTGTAGGAAAGTGCATACTTGCCATTGGCTTTAGTTGCAGAAACATTGTTGATGCTTAATGAAAGCGGGGTATTCATGTAAGTGAAATTGGAAAGTGACATGGATACAACACCATCTTTTGTGCCTTGAGTAATAGTGATAGAGACGTTATTCTGTGTAGCGCCAGCAAAAGAAACAGTACAGTTGTATGTACCGGCAATATCAGAAATTGATAAATCATCATCATTGCCGCAAGAAACTGCAAGTACAGACATCGCTGCGATGCAGAATGAAAAGAATAATTTTTTAATCATAAATGTAATTGATATTAATAATTGTAAAAATTTATTTTCTGGAATATGATCAGGCTTATCGCCTCATTGATTTCAAAGCGTACAAAGGTAGAATAATAATTGTTTTCTGCAAAATCATGGAAAATGAACAGGGAGTTGCCGCAGTCATAATAGTATCATATTATTTTGGCAATTCTGCTTTTTTGTTTAATTTTGAAAGATAAAATGGTGAATAGTTTAAAAATATTAAATATTTGGAAATGAAAATAAAAAAAATGTTGCTTGGAGATGAGGCAATTGCCTATGGTGCTGTTAATAATGGTATTTCAGGCGTTTACGCTTATCCCGGTACTCCTTCGACAGAAATTACTGAATGTATTCAGTCAATGAAGATCACAAGTGAGAGAGGAATTCACTGCAGATGGTGTACAAATGAGAAAACCGCAATGGAGGCTGCTCTTGGAGTTTCTTATGTAGGAAAGAGGGCAATCGTCTGTATGAAACACGTTGGGTTGAATGTGTGTGCGGATCCGTTTGTTAACTCGGGCATGACAGGGGCAAATGGAGGCTTAATCGTGATTGTGGCAGATGATCCGTCAATGCATTCTTCTCAGAATGAGCAAGATTCCAGATTTTATGGAAAGTTTGCATTTATTCCGGTATTGGAACCGTCTTCTCAACAGGAAGCTTATGATATGATGAGTTATGGTTTTGAACTTTCCGAAAAGAACGGTACTCCGGTATTGATGAGGGTTACAACCAGAATGGCTCATTCAAGAGCTGTCGTTGAGATTGACACTGAGGCCAGGCAGATAGGGGATATTCATTATCCGGCTAATCCGCGCCAATGGATTCTGCTCCCGGCCAATTCAAGAGAAAGATATCCGCAACTCATTGATTCTTATAAGAAAATTGAGGATGAATCATCGCAGTCTCCGTACAATATTTATTTTGACGGGCCTAAAAAGGATCTTGCAATTATTACAAGCGGCATTGCATATAATTATGTTCGGGAGAATGTCGGACCGGAATACGAACATCCTGTTCTCAAAATTTCTCAATATCCCATACCTCGCGATCTGATTATCAAAATTGCCGAAGAATGTGAGACTATCCTTGTCATTGAAGAAGGACAGCCATATATTGAGGAGCGCATTAAGGGCGTGTTGCCGACCAGATGCCACGTTATCGGCAAGCTTACAGCTCATTTGCCTCGGACCGGTGAACTTACTCCTGACATTGTGCGGTCAGTTCTTGCGCTGAAAATGCCGGAAAAATTCCAGGCTTCAAATGTCGTCGTGCCAAGACCACCGGCATTGTGTCAGGGATGTGGCCACAGAGATATGTATGCAGTTCTGAACGAGATTCTTGAGGAGTATCCTAATCACAAAGTATTTGGTGATATTGGATGTTACACTCTGGGGGCTCTTCCTCCGTTCAGGTCAATTAATTCCTGTGTTGAAATGGGCGCTTCCATTTCAATGGCAAAAGGAGCATCGGATGCCGGACAATTCCCGGCAGTTGCAGTAATAGGCGATTCTACATTCACACATTCAGGTATTACAGGGCTTCTGGACGCTGCAAATGAAAATGCTAATATTGTAGTTGTTATTTCAGACAATCTTACTACAGCCATGACAGGCGGTCAGGATTCGGCCGGTACTTCAAAGATAGAAGCTATCTGCAAAGCTGTCGGAGTTAATCCTGATCACATAAGAGTAGTGGTGCCTCTTCCTTCAAATAAGGATGAAATGGAAAAAATAGTAAGAGAAGAGTTGAATTATAAGGGGGTATCTGTTATTATTCCGCGAAGGGAATGTATGCAGACCCTGAAGAGGCATAATAAACAGAAATCAGCAAATAATTAAGGAGGAGTTGCTATGACCAAAAATATAATACTTGCGGGAGTTGGCGGACAGGGAATTCTGTCAATCGCAACAGTTATTGGAGAAGCTGCCATGAATGAGGATCTCAACATCAAACAGGCTGAGGTACACGGAATGAGTCAGAGGGGTGGAGACGTTCAGTCGAACCTTAGGATTTCATCGGAAAAGATTAATTCCGACTTGATCCCTCTAGGCAGGGCAGATCTTATTATTTCGCTCGAACCGATGGAAGCATTACGTTACATTCCTTATCTCTCCAAAGATGGCTGGATTGTAACAAACACTGAACCATTTGTTAATATTCCTAATTATCCGGATAAAGATGCGATTATGGGCGAATTGAAGACAATGAAAAATGTTATCGCCATTGACGTTGATGCTATAGCAAAAGAGGCCGGTAACCCGCGTGGATCAAACATTGTACTTCTTGGAGCATGCAGCAAGTTGATTGGTATTGAGCCCGAGAAGATTGAGGATGGCATCAGACGTATTTTTGCCAGAAAGGGCGAAAATGTAGTGGAATCAAATATAAAAGCTTATAAGGCAGGTCAAAAAGCTGCTGAAAAGTAGTTAAATGTTTATTGTTTGATGAGGGAGGATATGGTACAGGCCATCTCTTCTCTCTTCTTTTTTATACACTCATACAGTTTATACTGCGCTTTTGTTCTGACCAGATTATGTTCAGGATATGTCGTCTTATAATATGTGTCGCCATTGATATAATCTGTAAGAAACCTGACACACTGCATATAAGGAAATAATTTTGTGGCAAATGGCAACATGGAGATCTCTGTTTTGGTAAGAAATCCTCCAGCTCCTTTTAGATAGCCCTCGGTAAATGATTTGAATATATCCATTCTGAAAGAGATGTTTTCAAGGTTTTCATCATCTTCTTTTCCTGTATTTGCGGCAGTTCTTAAAAAATCTCCGTAATCCGAGAAGATAAAACTTGGCATAACGGTATCAAGGTCAATCACGCACAAAATATTACCACCTTTATCAAATAGAATGTTATTTACCTTGGTATCGCAGTGGCAAATGCGTTTTGGAAGTTTACCTTTGCGGAAAAGTTGTTCCGCTGAACACATTTCATCTGAATCGGAGAAAAGGCTGTCAATATAGTATTGAACACCCGCCTTTCTGCCTGCTTTGTCCTGAAGAATGGCATCTTGTAGTTGCTGCAGGCGGAATTCCATATTATGAAAATTTGGAATAGTCTCACCAATCGGCTTTTTCAGGTCTGAAAGCATTGACTCAAACTGACCAAATGCAATGCCTGTATCATAGGAACTTTTGCAATCGGTCTTTTCAAGGGTGATACTGTCTGCAATATAAACGGATAGTCTCCAACAATTATCCCCATCTCTATAATAACTTTTGCCACTGTCGGTTTTCAAGAAATGAAGTACTTTTCTATCTATATCACTTTCTTTTTTCTCAAGAAGTTTTGCCCGGATATGCTTAGTGACAATGTCAATATTATTCTGAAGCATATCGACATCGGTAAAGATTGAGGTGTTGATCTTTTGCAGTACATATTGCTTTTCTTGAGTCCCCGGAGTCATTACTTTAAATGTGTCATTGATAAGCCCGTTTCCGAGCGGTTCGATACGCATGATCTCCTCTATTCCGAATTGATGCGCAATTTCTTCGGTATTCATTGGTTTTTATTTTTTTTCAAATTTATTCAGTTTCAGGCAGAAAATCAAATGGTCTTCCTGTATGGATTTGAATAAGAAATCTCAAGATTGTATATCTTTGTCAATCAAATTTACAAACATTAATCAATCAGAAATGAGAAGTTTTGCAAGTGATAATAATTCAGGAGTTCATCCGCTTGTTTTACAAGCCATCATAGATGCCAATAAAGATCATGCAGTAGGATACGGAGATGACCCGTGGAGTGCTGAAGCTGAAAGGAGAGTAAAGTCTATATTTGGAAAGAATGTTGGTTTTTTCATTCTTTTTAATGGGACAGGGGCAAATTCTGTTGCATTGCAAGCCGTTACAAGGCCATTCAACTCCGTTATCTGTGCTGAAACTGCTCATGTTTTTGTGGATGAATGCGGAGCTCCTGCAAAGATGACTGGAAGCACATTTATTCCTGTATCGACGAAAGATGGCAAGCTGACTCCGTCAATGATAGATCAACATCTTAAGAATTGGGGAGAGTGCCACCATTCTCAACCAAAAGCCGTATATATTTCAGAGGCTTCGGAACTTGGGACAGTCTATAATGTAAATGAAGTCAGGGCTATTGCTGACCTGCTTCATAAGAACAATATGTATCTTCACATGGATGGAGCCAGAATAGCAAATGCCTGTGTTTCTCTTAACTGCTCATTAAAAGAGTTAACAGCAGATGCCGGAGTTGATATTTTGAGTTTCGGAGGGACAAAAAATGGAATGATGATGGGTGAGTCGGTCATATCTTTTAGAAATGAACTGACGGAGAATTTGAAATATATACGCAAACAGTCCGCTCAACTTGCCTCAAAGCAAAGATATCTTGCAGCACAGTTCATTGCATATCTCGATAATGATCTGTGGTATGAAAATGCGAAGAGAGCCAATGAAATGGCGCAAAAATTATTTACAATTCTTTCAAAATGCGACGGGATCCATTTTACTCAAAAAATGGAAACGAATCAGTTGTTCTTTACTGCAACTGATGATATGATTGAAAGATTGAAAAAGCATTATTTCTTCTACTTCTGGAATGAAGAGAAACGTGAAGTCAGGCTGGTAACATCCTGGGATACGACTGAGAAAGATATTTCAGACCTGGCAGTTCTTTTATAGGATTATTTCATTATGTGTCTGAATCCCTGAGTCTTATTCCATCCTCCTCTGGTAAAGTCAGGAATCTCTACAGGGGCAGAACTGTTTTCCATTGAGATAGCTGAAAGCGGTGAAATACAACACCATTCAGCGAGATCATAAACATCCATATCAAGCGGAAGTCCATGAGTGAGGCAATAGATCAGTCTGTAATCCATAATGAAATCCATTCCTCCGTGTCCCCCGACTTCTTTTGCCTTCTCTTCAAGTTCTATTTGGATGGGGTGTCTGTATTGTTGCATAAGAGCCTCTTTTGCTTCGTCAGAGATATATCTGTGAGGAGAGAAATTTTGATAATCCGGAGCTGCTTCTGAGAGAACATTTTGATCTTCAAAAGCATAGCCTTCTATTGGGTATTTGTTGGCAAACCCTTTTGTTCCTGTCAACTGGTACATTCTTGTGTATGGGCGGACATTTGCCACATCGTGCTCGATAAGTATGGTTTTGCCTTTTTCTGTCTTTATCATTGTCATGGTATGGTCTCCATTTGCAAAGTTCTCGACTTTTTCTCCTCTCTCTTTTTCAAGGTAGGCAGGAATGCTTGCGCTTCGTGTGTCCATGGAGACCAGATAATTCATTTTATCGCCTCTGTGGATATCGAGTAGCTGGCAGGCGGGACCCATGCCGTGAGTAGGGTAGATGTCTCCGCGGTGATTGCGGTTGAAAATCATCCTCCAGTCTCCCTCATATTCTTCCCAATAAGGTTCAAGATTGTGTATGTAAGAACCTTCTACATGCAGGATGTCACCAAACAGACCATGCTGGGCCATATTTAATGTAGTAAGTTCAAAGAAATCGTAGACACAGTTTTCAAGCTGAATACAATGCTTTCTCGTTTTTTCGGCAGTATTGACAATATTCCATATTTCTTCTATATTTGTTGCGGATGGAACTTCGCAAGCCACGTGTTTGCCCTGATTCATAGCATAGAGGATCATTTCAGCGTGCCTTTTCCAATCCGTGCAAATATATACAAGGTCAATGTCATCCCTTTCACACAGTTGTTTCCACGCCTCTTCAGTGCCGCTGTATTCTGCCGCCTTTGGGAGACCGGCCATTTCAAGCGTTTTCTGGGCGCTGTCCACACGCTCCTGATGCAGATCGCATAGAGCGACTATTTTTGCTCTGTCGATAAATGTGTATCTGTAAATCGCATCGCTTCCCCTCATCCCAAGGCCAATAAAACCTATACGAACAGTATCAATAGGGTCGCAGGTTAGTCCAAGTACATCTTCCTGGCCGGCTTCTCTGGCAGGAATCGCAGTCTTTATCATTTTTTCGGATACGCAGCCTGTAAATATTACAAGCATAACAAGAAGAGAAAAGAGAGATATTTTTTTCACGATTTCTAAGATTTTTATTCAAATATACAAAATATCATCTCATAATGAAAGTGCACCATTTTTCTTAAAGGGCATAATACTTGCATTCGAATTTAATATCTGACTGCAGCGGCCGAAATTTAAAATTGGTTGTCGTTTTTTTTTGATAATTGGATATATTTGCGCCTGAATGAAGAAAATAAATATCACATATATGAAAAAATTTGCAATTATCGCGCTTTGCGCATTTCTCCTGATGCCTTTGACACAATCATGTCTCAGTAAGGATGATACTTATGATACAGTTGCTCTTGTAACAGTCAAAGTAATAAATGGCAACAGTTATTACTTTTTACTTGACAACGGTTCTACTATTTACCCGGGGGATGTCTCAAGACTTGAAACAGCATACACTCCGATCAATGGGGCAAGAGCGCTTGTTTATTATCTTTTGATGGATCAAGGCGTATCAGGATATACATATAATGCCAACGTTTATCAAATATATAATATTTCGACAAAGACAGTTGTCAATCTGGATGATGCTGCATCTGATACGCTTGGAAATAACAATGTTACTATCTCCAACATGTGGGTAGGTGGAGGATATCTCAATGTTGAGTTTTATGTAGAGATGTCAGGGACAGCATCACATTCTATAAATCTAGTCAATAATATGCTTGTCGAGCATTCGGCAGACAAGAATGAACTTGAATTCAGGCACAATGCACACGGCGACATTACCGGCCAGTCGGTTTATGGCATGTTCTGTTTCAGGCTGGATGAGTATGATCCCGAATCGACTGGGATTCCATTGGTTGTAACAGTAGATCAGTCAGGTGTAAAGGCTACATTTACTTTTGATCCTGACGGGAAATAATCATATTATTTCAACAGATTCTTCAGGATTTCATTTGTAATAGTCCTTGTGGCTGTTGTAGTAGCTGTGCCAGCGGCCTTTCCAAGAAGGGTTCCGCCGGTAGATTTTTTACTGCCGGTACTTTTTCTTGAGCTGCTTCCGGTGATTGATCTGGCAGCCTGAGTTCCAAGGCTCCTTGCAAAACTTGTAGCAACGGCCCCGATCATTGTTCCGAAAAGCGTTCTTTTTATGGCCGACTTCTTTTTTGATTCTTTTTCCTTTTTCTCAGCCTCTGCAAGCTCATCATGCTGCTGTTTTTCAAGTTCGGCATTTTTTATTGATTCTTCCTGCTGAGCGAGTGCTTTATTGTATTGTTCAGTAAGAACTTCAAATGCACTTTCACGGTCAAAGTAGTTGTCATAAGCTTTGATGTTGGCAGGAGCCGCATTTGTAATGTCAAGTCTTTGACCTGCAGAGATTGCTCCGATTGAACTGAGAGGAAAAAGTATTCTGGCGCGTTCAACTATTGAAGGTGCTCCTTTTTCGTCAAGAAATGAAACGAGAGCTTCTCCTGTCGCAAGTTCCATAATTGCATCTTCTGTCTTGAATTCAGGGTTTGCTCTGAATGTTTCGGCGGCAGCTCTTACGGCTTTCTGTTCTTTTGGAGTAAATGCACGAAGAGCATGTTGAATCCTGTTTCCCAATTGTCCGAGAATTGAATCAGGTATGTCTGTTGGAGACTGTGTAATGAAATAAATTCCAACTCCCTTGGATCTGACCAGCCTTATTACCTGCTCGATCTTATCAACCAACGCCTTTGATGTGCCGTCAAACAGCATGTGCGCTTCATCAAAGAAAAATACAAGTTTTGGCATAGGGAGATCTCCGACCTCGGGCAACTGTGCATACAACTCTGTCATCAACCATAAAAGAAACGTGGAATAGAGTTTTGGGTGCATCATCAGCTTATCGGCGGCCAATACGTTCATAATGCCTCGACCATTATCAGTTGCCAGGAGATCTGCAACATTGAATGCAGGCTCGCCGAAGAACTTGTCTCCTCCCTGACTTTCAATGGCAAGCAGTGAACGTTGAATAGCGCCAATACTTGAAGAGGCTATATTGCCATATTTTGTTGTAAACTGAGAAGCGTTTTTCCCTACAAAATCCAGCATCATGCGAAGATCTTTGAGGTCGATAAGGAGCAGGTTGGCATCATCAGCTATCTTAAAGATAATGTTCATCACACCGCTCTGAATATCATTAAGTTCCATTAATCTTGAAAGGAGGATGGGACCCATTGCGGAAATAGTTGTACGCATTGAGTGACCCTGTTCTCCATATACATCGAAAAATCTTACGGGGCATCCTTCAAATTGGGGATTAACGATGTTGAATTCGGCACATCTTTTCTCAATGAAGCTATTCATCTTGCCGGGCTGACTTATTCCCGAGAGATCACCCTTCATATCAGCCATAAAACACGGGACGCCTGCTTTTGAAAACGATTCTGCCAGGACCTGGAGGGATACTGTTTTACCGGTTCCTGTGGCGCCGGCAATCAGCCCGTGTCTGTTAGCCATTTTACCATTGATAAAAATAGGGCCATTGGAAGAATGGGCCACATAAAGTTGATCGTTTACAAACATAATGATGTTTTTGTTATCGGTTTAAGTTTTCAAAGGTATGAAAAAAACTTTGCTAATTGAAAATATTGCTTTACATTTGCAACCCGAAATGCTTCCTTAGCTCAGTTGGTAGAGCACGACACTCTTAATGTTGGGGTCCAGGGTTCGAGCCCCTGAGGGAGCACCAAAATACTTTTAAGTTTTTGCAAACTCCTGTTAATCTTAATATTAACGGGAGTTTTTTTATTTCATGCAACATGAGCTGCGGCCTCTGTTTTAAAAAGTTGCAGGTGCTGTTTTCATCACTTTAGATAATACCTTCTGTTTTTTTACGCCTGCCGGTGTCTTTTTTGGCTGCTGGTGTTTTTTCTGGCTGCCTGTGCTTTTTTAGCTTGCCGGCAACAAAATGAGGGGTTTTTGTCGCTGACCTGTGCTTTTTTCGCTTGCCGGCAACAAAACTGGGGCTTTTTGTCGCCGACCTGTGCTTTTTTCGCTTGCCGGCAACAAAACTGGGGCTTTTTGTCGCCGACC
>CAZPLM010000045.1:0-12603 GCA_964587275.1 uncultured Muribaculaceae bacterium
CGGAGCTCGTGAGGTTATGAACACCTTGCTTGAAAAGGTAGAAAAAGAAAATGTTCCGGCTGTTGTTACTCAGACAGGCTGCATGGGATATTGCTATGCCGAGCCGACTGTTGAGGTAATAGTGCCCGGTAAAGACCCTGTCGTATTTGGCTATGTCAATCCACAGGTGGCTGCTGACATTATTGACAAGTACATTCTCAAGGGAGAATTATTAGACGGAATTCTTCCTGTTAATTACCAAACAATTCAAGAAAAAGCTTAGTATGTCACAAATTAAAATGCATTTGCTCGTTTGCGGTGGTACTGGCTGCCGAGCATCAAAGAGTGCCGAGTTGGTTGAAGAGTTGAGAAATCAGCTTAAGATCAATGGTCTTGAAAATGAGGTGAAGGTTATTATAACCGGTTGCTTCGGATTCTGCGAGAAGGGACCTATTGTAAAGGTAATTCCTGATAATACTTTCTACACTAAGGTTAAACCTGAGGATGCGGAAGAAATTGTAAAGGAACACATTATCAAAGGAAGAAAGGTTACCAGACTTCTTTATGAAAACCCTGAGACAAAAGCTCATGTCAGCGACTCAAAGCATATGGGTTTCTATCAGAAACAGGTGCGTATTGCATTGAGAAACTGCGGATTCATTGATCCTGAAAATATTGAAGAATATATTGTAAGAGACGGTTATGCCGCACTTGCAAAAGTCCTTTCAGAGATGACTCCACAGGAGGCTATTGCCGTTGTCGAGAAATCAGGACTTAGAGGTCGCGGTGGAGCCGGTTTCCCTACCGGTTTGAAATGGAAGATCGCATCAGGTAATAAGGCTGATCAGAAGTATGTTGTCTGCAATGCCGATGAAGGAGACCCTGGAGCATTTATGGACCGTTCTATTCTTGAGGGCGACCCTAACTCTATTGTAGAGGCAATGGGAATCTGCGGATACTGTATAGGCGCCTCAAAAGGACTTATATACATTAGAGCAGAATATCCTCTTGCAATACACCGTCTCCAGGTTGCAATCAAGCAGGCTCGCGAATATGGTTTGTTGGGAGAGAACATTCTCGGAACAGGCTTCAATTTCGATATCGAGCTGCGTTATGGCGCCGGAGCATTTGTCTGTGGTGAAGAGACTGCACTTATCCATTCAATGGAGGGTAAGAGAGGCGAGCCTACATTTAAACCGCCATTCCCGGCTCAGGCAGGATACAAGGGCAAACCTACCAATGTGAATAACGTTGAGACATTTGCAAATATTCCTGTTATTTTCTTAAAAGGTCCGGAGTGGTTTGCAAGCATTGGTACCGAGAAATCCAAGGGAACCAAGGTGTTTGCACTTGCAGGAAAGATCAATAACGTCGGTCTTATCGAGGTTCCTATGGGAACCACTCTTCGCGAGGTTATATTTGAGATTGGCGGCGGTATTAAGAATGGCAAGAAGTTTAAGGCAGTACAGACCGGAGGTCCTTCAGGCGGCTGTCTGACAGAAAAGCACCTTGATACTCCTATCGACTATGACAACCTTGTAGCTGCCGGTTCTATTATGGGATCAGGCGGTATGATTGTCATGGATGAAGACGATTGTATGGTTGCAGTTGCCAAGTTCTATCTTGACTTTATCGTTGGCGAGTCTTGCGGTAAATGCTCTCCTTGCCGTATCGGTAACAAGAGAATGCATGAAGTCCTTGAGAAGATCTGCCATGGCGAAGGAACTATGGAAGACCTTGATTATCTGAGAAACATGAGCAAGGTTATTAAGGATACCGCTCTTTGCGGACTTGGTCAGACCTCTCCCAACCCGGTTCTTTCTACAATGGACAATTTCTACGATGAGTATCTTGCTCACGTGGTTGACAAGAAATGTCCTGCCGGAAGGTGCAAGGCTCTCAAGAGTTATGTCATCAATCCTGACAAATGTATGGGCTGTACACTTTGCGCTCGCAATTGCCCTGCAGATGCCATTACCGGTGACAAGAAAGTACCTCACGTAATTGATCAGACCAAATGTATCAAATGCGGTACTTGTTACGAAAAATGTAAGTTTGGTGCAATTGAAATAAGATAATCGTATGGAATTAGTTAAACTGACAATAGACAATACCCCTATCGAAGTCGAAAAGGGTTCTACAATATTGGATGCGGCAAAAAAGATTGGAATCGATATTCCTACACTTTGCCACATGAAATTGGATCACCTGGGAATTGAAAACAAACCGGGTGCTTGCCGTGTTTGCGTAGTCGAAGTACAGGGACGTAGAAATCTTGCGCCATCTTGCGTTACTGAATGCATGGAAGGGATGGTCGTAAATACCAATACTCCCCGTGTTCTCAATGCTCGCAGAACGGTGGTTGAGCTTATTCTCTCCGATCACCCTAAGGATTGCCTTATTTGCCCTGCAAACGGACAATGCGAATTGCAGGCTCTTGCAGCAAGACTCGGTATTAGAGAGATTCCTTGTGTTGAACATGCTGCCATGTCAACATACAAACCTGACACATCTCCTTCATTGAGGAGAAATATGGATAAATGTATCATGTGCCGCAGGTGCGAAACAATGTGTAATACTGTTCAGACAGTTGGAGCATTGAGCGCTGTAAACAGAGGGTTTATGGCAGTTGTGGCTCCTGCATTTGAACAGCATCTTATCGATTCACCTTGTACATTCTGCGGACAGTGTGTTGCTGTTTGCCCTACAGGTGCATTGACGGAAGTCGATCATACAGCTAAGGTTATCAGAGCATTGGCTGACCCTACAAAGACAGTTGTAGTACAGACAGCTCCTGCGGTTCGTGCGGCTCTTGGAGAAGAGTTCGGTTTGGAACCGGGTACTCTTGTAACAGGCAAACTTGCTGCTGCTCTCAGAAGACTCGGATTCGATAAGGTATTCGATACTGATTTTGCTGCCGACCTTACCATTATGGAAGAGGGATCTGAACTTCTTGACAGACTTTCAAGATATCTTAAGGGCGACAAGAGCGTAAGACTTCCTATTCTTACATCATGCTGCCCTGCATGGGTTAATTTCTTTGAAACTAATTACCCTGACATGCTGGATGTTCCATCATCGGCAAAGTCTCCTCAGCAGATGTTAGGCGCAATTGCAAAGACTTATTTTGCAAAGATTGCGAATGTTAAAAGAGAAGATCTTGTAGTTGTCTCAGTAATGCCTTGCCTCGCAAAGAAGTATGAGTGCCAGAGAGATGAATTCAAGGTTGATGGCAATCCTGATGTTGACTATTCAATTTCAACACGTGAGCTTGCAGCTCTTATCAAACAGGCTAACATTAATTTCGCTTCACTTCCTGAAGAGGACTTTGATGCTCCTATGGGCGATTCTACCGGTGCTGCAGTTATTTTCGGTACTACCGGTGGTGTGATTGAAGCTGCTGTCCGTACTGCTTATGAACTCTTTACAGGGAAGAAACTCAACAGGATTGATTTCACCGAATTAAGAGGTCTTGAGGGAATCAGGTCAGCATCTATTGATTTTAATGGTACTAAGATTAATATTGGTATTGCACATACTCTCGGAAATGCCCGCAAGCTTCTTGACGGAGTCCGTTCAGGAATGTACAATTTCCACGCTATTGAGATTATGGCTTGTCCGGGCGGTTGTGTAGGCGGCGCAGGTCAGCCTTATCACCACGGTCATGCCGAAATCATTGAGGCTCGTCAGAAAGCTTTGTATCAAGAAGATTCAATGAAGCCTATCCGCAAGTCACATGAAAATCCTTATATCGTTAAGTTGTATAAGGAGTTCCTTGGCAAACCGATGAGTGAAACCGCACATCAGTTGCTTCATACACATTATTTTGACAAACATAAAGTATAAGGATATGGAATTTGTTTTACAAGAGTGCCAGAAAAAGCAAATTAAAGAAGTTTGCGATCAGTTCAATAACGACGAAGGCGAGTTGATCAATGTCCTCCACACGACTCAGGGTATTTTCGGATACCTTCCTGAGGCTGTTCAGAGAGAGATTGCTACAGATATGAATGTTCCGGTAGCAAGGATTTACGGTATAGTATCTTTTTATTCATTCTTTACAATGAAGCCGAAAGGAAAACATGCTATCTCAATATGCCTCGGTACCGCTTGTTATGTAAGAGGTTCAGAAAATATTCTTGAAGAGGTAGAAAAAGAATTGAATATTAAGGTCGGTGGTATCACTGAGGATGGTTTGTTCTCTTTGGATTGCCTCCGTTGTGTAGGCGCTTGCGGTCTTGCACCTGTAATGCTTGTCGGTGACAAGGTTTACGGTAGGGTGGAAGCTTCAAAAGTTAAGGAAATTCTCGCAGAATATAAGTAAATCTTTCTGCGGTAACACAATATCAAGCCCGTGCGATTTCTGTCGCTCGGGCTTTTTTTATTCTGATATCAATTATTTCCCAATTATTACTAAATTTGCGAGCTTAAATAAGATAATATGGCGGAAAATAATTTATTGTCAAAACTTTCGGGGCTTCAGGAGAAGTTTGATAAGATAGCTGAACAGCTTGCTGATCCGGGTGTTATTGCAGATATGAAAAAGTATGTGCATTTAAATAAGGAATATAAGGAGCTTGAACCTATCATTGCGGCAGGAAAAAAGTACAAAAAGATGTCAGAGGATTATGATGCTGCCAAGGAGATACTTCATAATGAGAAAGATGAGGAGTTGAGGGATATGGCAAAAGATGAAGTCGGTGAGCTGGAGGATAAAATTCCTGAAATAGAAGAAGAGATAAAGATTCTGCTTATTCCTGCTGATCCTCAGGATAGCAAGAATGCGATTGTTGAGATACGTGGAGGTACAGGAGGAGATGAGGCGGCTATTTTTGCAGGAGACCTGTTTAGAATGTACACCAAGTTCTGTGAGAGAAAAGGTTGGAAAATGGAGATTACCAGCCAGTCTGAAGGTGCAGTTGGAGGTTATAAAGAGATTATCTGCAAGATTTCAGGAGATCACGTTTACGGTACATTGAAATATGAGAGCGGAGTCCATCGTGTACAGAGAGTACCTCAGACAGAGACTCAGGGACGTGTTCATACTTCAGCTGCTTCAGTTGTAGTGCTTCCCGAGGCTGATGAATTTGATATTGAACTTAATATGAGTGATATCCGCAAAGACACCTTCTGCTCTTCAGGCCCGGGCGGACAGTCGGTAAATACGACTTATTCTGCAATACGGCTTACACATATTCCGACAGGGCTTGTCGTTCAGTGTCAGGATGAAAAATCACAGTTGAAAAATTTTGACAAGGCTCTTGGCGAACTCCGAACCCGTCTTTATAACATGGAGTACGAGAAGTATCTCAACGAAATGTCCAAAAAGCGCAAGACGATGGTTTCCACAGGTGACAGGTCAGCTAAGATCCGTACATACAACTATCCACAGTCGCGTGTTACTGACCACCGTATCAACTATACAATGTATAATCTCACAGTTTTTATGGACGGTGATATTCAGGAGGTCATCGATCAACTTCAGATAGCGGAAAATGCAGAACGCCTAAAAGCTGCCGGAGAGGGAGAATAATGCTTTACCGGTAGGATATTCAGGATGGCGGGAGAGATTTTCCGGTGTCCCCTCGAAAATCACTTCACCTCCTTTGTCCCCTGCATCAGGACCGAGTTCAATGACCCAGTCAGCTGCACGGATGACTGAGAGGTTATGTTCAACAACGATTACTGAATGACCTTTATCAATCAGGGCATTGAACGAATTCAGCAGATTGTCGATGTCGTAGAAATGAAGTCCGGTTGTCGGCTCGTCAAAGATGAAGAGTATAGGACCTTTGGTAGAGGTTTCCTTACCGAGAAAGAAGGCAAGTTTGATTCTCTGGCTTTCTCCTCCGCTTAAAGTACTGCTGTTTTGTCCGAGCTGCAAGTATGACAATCCAACATCTTGAAGAGGCTGGAGCCGAGAGGCAATACGTTTAGCTATAACATCTTCCTGAGATGAAAAGAAACTGATCGCTTCTCCTACACTCATATTAAGAACATCATTGATATTCTTTCCCTGGTATTTGACTTCAAGAATATCCGGCAGAAATCTTTTTCCTCCGCAGGATTCGCAGACCATGGTGATGTCTGCCATAAACTGCATTCCAATATGTACGACACCTTCGCCCTGGCATTCAGGACATCGGCCTCCGTCAATATTGAAAGAAAAATGGGAATGGCCGTAATTGTTTAATTTGGCATAAGGCTGATCTGAAAATAGCTTTCGGATATCGTCATATACCTTGAGATAGGTGACCGGATTTGACCGGCTGCTTTTGCCTATGGGATTCTGGTCGATGTATTCGATACTTGAGATTCTTGAAATATCTCCTTTCAGTTCCCTGAAAATACCGGGTTTGTCGCCCATCTGGTTTATGTGGCGATAAATTGCCGGATACAGGATATCTCCAACAAGTGATGATTTCCCGCTGCCACTTACCCCTGTCACTGCCGTCAGGCAATGAAGAGGAAATTTAACTGAGATGTTCTTAAGATTATTCTGAGCGGCTCCGCATACTTCAATATATGATTCCCAATTGCGTTTATGCTCTTTTATTACCTGATGTCTTTTCCCGCTCAGATAATCCAGCGTAAGAGAGTTGCCATTGTAATCAGAAGGAGGCGTAAGAGGCCCCTGATATACAATCTCCCCTCCCAAAGCACCCGCGAGCGGGCCAACATCAATCAGCATATCTGCGGCTCTGATAATTTCCTCGTCATGTTCCACAACAACTACAGTATTTCCGAGATCACGCAATTTTTTCAAGACTTCAATCAACCGTGCCGTATCACGGGAGTGTAAACCGATGCTCGGTTCATCTAAAATATATAACGAGCCGACAAGGCTGTTTCCAAGCGAACTGACAAGATTGATTCTCTGGCTTTCACCTCCGCTCAATGTACTGGATGGTCTGTCGAGAGTGAGGTAGGAGAGACCGACTTCTTTTATATAATCAAGTCGCTGTCTAATCTCTTTTATCGGCCTTTCAGCGATTGCGGCTGAGTGTTCATCAAGATCAAGGGATTCAAAAAAATCGGAGAGAGATCCAATATCCATTTTCATCAGGTCGCAAATGTTCTTGTCTCCGATTTTGACGTATGAGGCCTCTTTTCGCACCCTGGAACCATCGCATTCAGGACAGACTGTCTTTCCGGAATATCTGCTGTATAGATAATTGAACTGAATCTTGTATCTGTTTGCTTCAACCCATTTGAAAAAGCCGTTTATTCCTGAAAAATACTCATTACCGTCCCATAATAACTTTTTCTCACTGTCTGACAGTTCATTGTAAGGTCGATGAATAGGAAAGTCAAAGCGATAGGCATTATCGACAAGTTCATCATAATATTTTTTCATTACCTCACCTCTCCAGCAGGCTACAGCACCTTCATATATGCTTAGTGTTGGATTGGGGATAACAAGGGATTCATCAATTCCAATAATTTTCCCATAGCCTCCGCATTTTTTGCAGGCCCCAAGCGGGCTGTTGAAATTAAAGAGATTCTCATCAGGTTCCTGAAATGTAATGCCGTCTGCTTCAAATACATTGGAAAAATTCCTCAACTCATCGCCTTTCCCCACCATAATATATCCATTTCCCTGGACAAATGCTGTCTGTATCGAATCTAATGCCCTGGCCTGAGTATCAGCATCATCTGCAACTTCCAACCTGTCTATAAGAAGCATAAGGCTGCCATTGTCAGGCATTTCTTTGCCTGTCAGAATATCATCTATTTTGTAGTAATTACCCTTTTGTGAAATAACTCTTGAAAATCCCTCCTCCTTAAGAGAAAGCAGTATTTCTACTCTTTCTCCGCTGTTCCAGTCTATGAGTGAGGTGATGTAAACAATAGTTCCGGAAGGAATAGAGAGGATGTAATCCAGAACATTTTTTGCACTCTCCTTTGTTACCTTTCTTCCGCTTATCGGAGAATATGTCTCTCCAATTTTGGCAAACAGCAGTTTCAGATAGTCGTAAATATCAGTCGAAGTGGCAACTATGGAACGAGGATTACTTGTGTTGACCTTTTGCTGGACTGCAATGGCTGGAGGTATTCCTGTAATATAATCTACTGCTGGTTTGGACATTCTCCCCAGGAACTGCCTTGCAAAGGATGACAGGCTTTCTGCAAAACGGCGCTGACCTTCTGCATAGAGAGTGTCAAAAGCAAGGGAGGATTTTCCCGATCCTGAGACACCGGTAATGACAATCAGCTTATTACGCGGAATCTTGAGATCGAAACCCTTCAGATTGTTTGCCCTCGCTCCCCTTATGAATATGCACTCCTCTGCCATTTATTAATTATCTTGTTACTTGTTTAACCCCTCTGAGCTTCTTTAGTGAAGCGACTATTTTGTCAAGTTCCAGGTTGCTTGGGACAAATAGATGTATCGTAATTTCAAAGTCGTGTCTGCTTGTTCTTTCAGCGGTCGTAAGTGATCTGATAGAGGCCTTGAAAGTGCTTACTGTTGTTATTACTACATTTGATGAGGATTCCTCTTCCACGATGACCTTTAATGTTGTCTGAAAACTTGATGTATTGGCACTTTCATTCCATTTTACCTTCTGTATCCTGTATGGGTAATTTTCTATAAGTCTTGCCGCATTAGGACATGACATCCTGTGAATTTTAATTCCGTCCTTTATTGTTACAAAGCCGAAAACCTCATCTCCGTATATTGGGTTGCAACATTTAGCCAATTTGTAATCGACGTTTTTCAACTTTGAGTCGATTATCAGATAGTCGCTTGTTTCATTAGAATATTGTCTGCCTTCTTTTTCTCCGATAAACTCCTTTTTGTCCTGATTCTCCCTCTCAATCAATTTGTTCTTAACATCAGCAATATCGATTATTTCGGCTCCGATATTTCCATAAAACTCATGGACATTTTTGAGTTTATATTTTTTCACCAAAAAAGAAAAGTCTTCATCAGAACAGGTCATTTTCCAATTTTTCATTCGCCTGTCGAAGATATTCTTTCCCTCTACCGCTAATTTATTCTCTTCTTCTTTAATTTTTTGCCTGATTTTGCTCTTTGCCTTTGATGTTACAACATAATTGAGCCAGTCGGCATTTGGCTTTTGATTTTTGTTGCTCAGGATTTCGACTATGTCTCCGGTTTTTAATTTTTCCTTTATAGGAACCATCTTGCCGCCAATAATGGCACCCGTACATTTCATGCCAAGGTTGGTATGGATATCAAATGCAAAATCCAATACTGAGGCGCCGTTTCGGAGCTGTCTCAGATCGCCGTCCGGTGTAAATACAAATACTTCCTGAAGAACTGATGGAGAAAATTGCTTGTATTCGGAATATTCAGGTTTTTCCATCATATTGTGGACTCTTGAGAGCCATCCGCTCATTCCGCCCTCTCTTTTTACTCCTTTGTATGACCAGTGGGCGGCATATCCCATCTCGGCCTCATAGTCCATCCGTTCAGTTCTGATCTGAACCTCTATAAATTTGCCGCGCTTATTTTTGACAGTCGTGTGGAGAGACTGATATCCGTTTGGCTTCGGTTTATCGAGCCAGTCACGCAGACGGGAAGTGTCAGGTTCATATTCCTCAGTTACAAGCGAATAGACTTTCCAGCACAGCTCTTTTTCTTTGTCGAGTGGAGATTTTATTATAAAGCGAACAGCGAATACATCGTAGACTTGTTCAAAAGGAATATTCTGCACCTGCATCTTTTTCCAGATAGAGTATGCGCTTTTTGTCCTTGCTTTTAACGTATATTCAATCCCCTCCTTTGTGAGTTTCTCCTTGAGCGGCATTACAAATTCGTACATAAGCCTCTCGCGGTCCTTTTCAGTTGCTTTCAGCTGATTGGTTATGGTTCTGTACTGAACGGGCTCGGAGTATTTCAGATAGAGGTCTTCAAGTTCACTCTTTATATTGTAGATACCTGTCTGGTGTGCCAGAGGAATGTAAAGCATGATTGTTTCGGCATTCTTTCTCAGCTGGCTGGCTTTTGGAAGAATGGAGAGATTTCGCATGATTTCCAGTCTGTCTGCAAGTTTTATCAGGAAAACGCGAGGATCAGTAGAATATGAGATAATCAGTTTTCTGTAAACTTCGGCCTCAAGGCTGGTGTCCTTTGGTTTGATGGTGGATATTTTATTCAGACTCAAGGCAATTTCTACAATATCTGAAGGAAATGACTTGGACATCTGTTCTGAAAGTTCCGGATGAAATCTGCTTGCTTCGTGGAGGAAAACAGCAGTTACTGCATCTGAATATAGTCCAATTTCCTCACTGACTATTGAGGCTACGCCTAACGGGTGCTCGATAAAGGGATGATTATTGCCACGCACTTTGCCATCAAGGACCTTTTCGGCAAGAGAGTAGGCTTCCAGTACCATCGTCTTTTCTTTTTCGGAATAGTGACTTACTATTTTTGTGAGAATTTCAGGTATCATTATGATTTGCCCTCCAATATTTTTTTCAATGCATTCATTTCATCTCTGAACTTGGCAGCATTCGTAAAATCAAGTTCTGCAGCAGCCTCTTCCATTTTTTTAGTGGCAGCGACAATTGACTTTTTCAACTGATTGACATTCATATTTGATATTACAGGATCTTCTGCGAGGTAAGCCATTTTCTCTTTTTCCTCTTCTTCATCCTCATTTTTGTAAAGAATGTCAAAAGATCTTACATCCACCTGTTTTGGAGTAATATGATGGATTTTGTTGTATTCATCCTGTTTCTTTCTTCTCCTTTCAGTCTCATCAATAGTGATCTGCATAGAACTTGTTACGGTGTCTGCATACATTATCACTTTTCCGTTCACATTTCGTGCCGCCCTTCCCGCTGTCTGTGTAAGAGAACGGGCGGAACGGAGGAATCCCTCCTTGTCTGCATCGAGGATGGCTACTAATGAAACACTCGGTAAATCAAGCCCTTCTCGCAGAAGATTGACTCCTATAAGAACATCAAACCTGCCGGCCTTAAAATCTTCAATAATCTCAACTCTCTCAAGGGTCTCAATATCTGAGTGAATGTAGCGGCATCGTATCTCAAGACGCTCCATATATTTGTTCAGTTCTTCAGCCATTCGTTTGGTAAGAGTGGTGATAAGGACTCTTTCGTCTTTTTCAGCCCTTATTTCGATCTCTTCCAACAAATCGTCAATCTGATTTTTTGTCGGTCTCACTTCAATCGGCGGGTCAAGCAGTCCTGTAGGGCGGATTACCTGTTCAACAATGACTCCTTCTGAGGCTGCGAGTTCATAATCACCCGGAGTGGCGCTTACAAACAGCCGCTGGCCAATGATATTCTCGAATTCATCAAATTTAAGAGGTCTGTTATCTGCGGCGGCAGGCAGTCTGAATCCATATTCGATGAGAGTCTGTTTGCGGGATCTATCTCCTCCGTACATTGCCCTGACTTGAGGAATAGTGACATGACTTTCATCGATAAATGTGATAAAATCCTTTGGAAAATAGTCAATCAGACAGAATGGACGCTGGCCCTCGTTTCTGCCGTCAAAATAGCGGGAATAATTCTCTATTCCGGGACAATATCCTATTTCCCTTATCATCTCTATATCATATTCTACTCTCTGTTTCAGTCTTTTGGCTTCCAGTGGTCTGCCTGTTTCCTGAAAATACGAGACTCTTTCGCTCATATCATCTATAATCCTGCCTATGGCGCCTTTAATCCTCTCCTTTGTGGTAACAAAGTTATTTGCCGGATAGATGGAAATCTCGTTTACAAATTCGAGTGTCGCTCCGCTTACAGGATCTATCATCTCGATGCTTTCAATTTCGTTTCCAAAGAATACGACTCGGCATCCTATCTCCCCGTAGGCGAGGTATATATCGACAGAATCACCTTTTACCCGGAATGTTCCTCTTTTGAAATCGATGTCGCTGCGCGAATAAAGAGCGTCAACCAGCTTGTATAATAGATTTGACCTGTTCAATGCTTCTCCTCTGTGAATGGTGATGGTGCTGCTGTGAAAGTCATCCGGATTACCTATGCCATAAAGACAGGAAACAGATGAGATTACAATCACGTCTCTTCTGCCTGAAAGTAAGGCTGAAGAGGCGGCAAGTCTCAATTTCTCGATTTCATCGTTGATGCTGAGGTCTTTTTCGATATAAGTGTCTGTGGTAGGTATATATGCTTCAGGCTGATAGTAGTCGTAGTACGAAACAAAATATTCTACTGAGTTTTCAGGGAAAAATGACTTGAATTCACCGTAGAGTTGAGCGGCAAGAGTCTTGTTGTGACTTAAGATCAGTGCAGGCCTTTGCAGTCTGGCTATGACATTGGCCATCGTAAAGGTCTTTCCGGAACCGGTTACTCCCAAAAGAGTTGATGCCGGGACGCCCTCCCTGAAGGCTTTGCACAACTGCTCTATGGCCTCAGGCTGATCGCCGGTAGGTTTATATGGCGAGCTGATCTTGAATTCCATTATTTATAGATGATTACCTTTTTCTTTTACCTTTTGCGGCTGTGGGATCAAGTGAGTTTTGGACTTCATAGATATAATCTTCAATACCGCTTGAGACCTGTTCCATCATCGTCTTTCTATATGCAGGATTTGAAAGTTTCTCTTCTTCAGGCAGGCATGACATAAAGAGAGTCTCTACAAGAATGCTTGGACAGAATGTAATG
>CAZPLM010000046.1:0-2749 GCA_964587275.1 uncultured Muribaculaceae bacterium
ATTTTTCATTTCTCACCAGAACTCCCGGTAGCGGTTCCCCGTTTTCGTCTGTGATCCGACCGGAAACGGATTTTTTTGCACTTTCCTGCTTTTGTACAATCTCTACCGGTGCAAGAACCACACGTTTACCGGAAATGGTATAAGAGATATCCTTTCCCTGAAGAAGCTGCCTGAGCACCTCCGAGATAGACTCATTCGTGTCTATATTACAGGTAATTTTGACCTGATCTGCCTTTAGAGCATTGGAATAGGCAAATGAGTAACCGCTCTGTACGGTCAACTCCCGAAGGACGGTTTTTAATGTTGCATCTCTGAAAGAGAGCTTAATATTTTGTGCGTTGATTTCAACACAAAACATAATCATGAGTGCAGAAATTTTTTTTAAGTAAAAGTTTAATCGCATAGGAATATTTTAAGTAGTTT
The DNA here is from genome assembly GCA_964587275.1 of uncultured Muribaculaceae bacterium. Lineage (GTDB taxonomy): Bacteria > Bacteroidota > Bacteroidia > Bacteroidales > UBA932 > CAZPLM01. The sequence continues at coordinate 424 of CAZPLM010000046.1, forward strand.
TTAAGAGAACACACTTTTCTCAAAAAACCTTAAAATGTACTGAATAAAAATATGAAGTTATCTTGCGTATAATAAAACCTTCTTATTGTCGATTTTATAATTGACAAGTGAACAGGCTTTTATTACATCCATTATCTGGACAATTGATTCTGATTTAAAGTCAGCTGTTATTGAATAGCTCAAAACAGAATTATCAACCACCTTAAAATCGACCCCATGCCATCTTTCAAGAATTTTAATAACTTCACTCATAGGAGTATCATCAAAAATTAATCTGCCTTCTGTCCAAGCCTTTGCATCAGTTACGACAACAGGATTATTAACAGCGGAAATTTCTTGATTGGATACGACAATCTGTTCATTAGGAATCAATGAGACCGATTTTTTTGAGGTAACCAAATCTATTTTGCCTTTATATAGGGTAGTGATTGCGTTATTATCATTATCATAAGACCTTATATTGAACTCAGTCCCGTAAACCTTGACGGTAAAACCTTTATTTGTACTGACAATCATAGGCTTCAATGAGTCGCTTTTTACTTTAAAATAGGCCTCACCACTAAAGCTGACTTCCCTTGTGGAACCGATGAATTTCTCAGGATATGTAATTTTGGTATCTGAATTTAATTGAACCAGTGAACCATCTGGAAGAACAATATGTGATTTTGCGCCTTTTTCCGTATAGACAGTTATCAGTTTATCATCACCACCGGCGTTTTCTATATCTGAAAGAGAAATCCTTATCTGTTCGTTCTTTAACTCTGTCATAAGCCCCGACCGTATTTTTGCAATATTACCGGGATTATTTATGGACGGTTTCAGGATAAAAGCTATAACGGCAATAGCTGCCGCAGCACTTGAAATATATGTAAGTATCTTAAAGAGGCGTTTATGTGGATCATTCTGTTTGTGAACAGCTTTATTATTGCCTACTATTCTCTCTACCTGCTTCATCTCCGCATCTGTAGCTTTGCTCTGAGGCATATTTGCAGCTATATATGAGAGTTTGAGCGAAGCGAGATAATCCCTGTTCGCCTGCGATTCGGCAGCCCACTCCATCACTGATTTCTCTTCGGCCTGCGTTGCCTGATCAGTTACATATTTTAATAATACTTTCTTATTCATAAACACATCTATCCCGTTATATAAATAGAACAACAAATCCTATATAATCCTTAAAATATTTACGCAATATTTTAAATGCATTGGACATCCTGTATTCGACAGTACTTATTCCAACATTTTGAAAATTAGCAATTTCTCTGTTTTTTAACCCCTTTCCCCTACTTAAGAGAAATGTACTGCGTGTCTTCTCACTCATCTCCTTCAAAGCTTTATCATATAGTTCACAGACTTCTTTACTAAACACTTTTACCGCCCCTTCTTTTTCTAGTACATCTATATTGAATTGAAGTGAATTATATGCCGTAAAGTCGGTATATTTTTTAGAAATCTTTCTCCTTCTTAGAATATTCAAACATGCATTTTTTGTCAAAACTGAAAGAAACGTCAAAACCTCACTGTCCGGATCGATGTCATGTCGCTTTTCCCATAATTTGGTAAATACATCCTGGGCAACCGAACGAGCCTCATCCATATCTTTCAAAAAGCTGAAAGCATAGTAGATCACTTTATGCAAATGGTCGGAATAGGCTTTTTCAAAAAGCTTTAACAATTCATATTCAGATATATTTGCCATAATCAGTCACAAATATATACATTTTTCAAAACAGGTGTAAGCAAGATGGATAAATGACACTCTATCAATGGTTATTCATCTGAAACACAAACCGGAGTTTATGCTTTATATTCATTTTGAAGCATAAACCCCGGTTAAAAAACTCTGAAACCTAATCTAAAATCCGAAAATCTCTTTTAATTTCGAATCCAACTCTTCATCACTCGCTTTGCAGCAAACAAAATTTCCCTCTGCATCAATTATAAATTTACTTGGGATGTAGTGGACATCGTAACCATCGGAAATATCTTCACTCATATCAAACCCTCCATTTTCAGTCATTTTTAATCCTCTCAATACATGAATGAAGTCTCCGGTTTTATCCTGATCAATTGCGCCCTTCCATGCATCATTGTCATTGTCATTATCTGCGACACAAATAACCTCCAGCCCTTTTGAATGGTATTTATCATAGAGAGCTTTTACATGAGGCATACTTGCACGACATGGTTTACACCAACTTGCCCAGAAATCCAGCAGAACCGTCTTTCCTCTATAATCTGAAAGAGAAATCCTGTTACCTTTAATATCATTAGTCGTAAAATCAGGTGCAGGTCTACCCGGCTGAACGGATTTAATTTTCTCTAC